>DATEBN010000019.1:0-12472 GCA_035287785.1 Candidatus Babeliales bacterium | reverse complement strand
AAACCGGTAATCACATCGACTGACGGTCGTTGTGTGGCCACAATTAAATGGATCCCGGCCGCCCGCGCTTTTTGGGCAATTCTAATAATTAAATTTTCCACTTCTTTACCAGCGGTCATCATTAAATCCGCTAGTTCATCGATCACAACTACTAAATAGGGCAAATGTGCTAAATTATTTTTCTCACAATAAACATGATATTCAGTAATATTTTTCACTTCTGTCTCAGACATTAGTAAATAGCGCTGCTCCATTTCTTGCACGACCCACTTTAAAATATTAATTACTTCACGCGCTTCAGTAGCAATGGGAAAAAGCAAATGGGGGATATCTTCGTAACCGGCAAACTCTAATCTTTTTGGATCCACTAAGATCAATTTTAAATTTTGTGGCGTACAGCAACAGAGCAAACTAGTTAGCATCGTGTTCAGCGCAACCGATTTACCAGCACCGGTCGAGCCTGCAATCAACAAATGAGGCATTTTAACTAAATCGATTGTTACGCCTTTGCCAATCGTATCTTGACCTAAAATCAATGGCAATTCGTAATTACTAGCTTTAAATTCAGGTGCTGCAATTAAATCGCCAAAGAACACCGAGCGTCGTTCACGGTTGGCCACTTCGAAACCCACCACTGACTTGCCTGGCACCGGCGCAATGATGCGTAATGAAGTAGTTTCCAATGCTAAAGCCAGATCATGCTCTAGTGCCATAATTTTACTAACTTTAGATTCAATATGTGGCTTAAATTCAAATAAACTAACTACTGGACCATATTCAACTGAAACTACCTGGCCAAATACCCCGAAACATTTTAATTTTTCTGCCAAAGTTTTAGCTTGTTTTTGCAAAACTTTAGTCACCTGTTCGTCTTGGGTATAGATCTCTTGCATAGCTGTGAAAATATTCAAATCTGGTAATTTATAAGCCTGACCTAAATTATTAGAGTTATTATTTGAATTATCACAACTTAAGTTAGCACTAAAATTATGGTCTAGCTTAGTTGTGCCAGTGCTATTAGTAGCATTTTTGTTAAGCCCAAAATTATTTAAAAAATTAAAATTATTAGAATTACTTGAATTTAAATCTAGTGAGTTTAGACTCCGAGTATTTAAATTTTGAGCATCTGGCTCTAGTGTTGCACCATCATGATATTTAGCTTTAAAGATAGTGGCTGCGAGTTCTGGATTTTCAGCACTATCCAAAATACCCCCAAAAATGGTGCGATAAATCCAAATGCCTAAATCTTTAACTAAATTAAAACCAGCTTTTAAACAATTAAGCGTAAAATCAAAACCCGCACTAATAAATTTTTTATAATAAACTTGGGCACGTAGATCTGTAATTTTATGATAAAAATATAATAAAAGCGAAAATCGTAAGATTAAAGTTAAAGCTGCAAAAAATATTATCCCGCCAATTAGCAAAATCACTAAATTATCAAATAACAAATTTAATTTTAAATAAATTAGTCTGCCCAAAACACCCTGTTTAAAAATTAATAACAAGCTACCTAGTACACCTATAAAACCCAGTACCCGCTCCCATTCATCTTGAATTTTAATTTTAGGTGCTAGATTTAACCAGAGTAAATAGACCCCCAAAATTACTACAAAATAAGCTACTAACCCCAATAAATAAAAATAAGTTGCCGCTAAGTTTGCCCCCAACCAGCCCAAAGGATTAGTAACTAAGCTATTTACCGTATTATAATTTGTCCAGGAAGGATCTGCCTGATTAACGCAGATAATCGCAATTATTGAGCCGCCCAAAAAACCCACCGTTAAAAATTTTAAGCAATATTTTAAGCCCAGCCGTTTTAAACTTTTTTGATTGTTTAGTATTTTACGCATGCTAGCTTTCACTCCAGATCCAGTATTTTATTACTTAATTTTAGCGCTAACAGCTTAATACATTAAAAAAATATTTTGCAATAAAAGCAACTATAACCCCGCTATAGTTCACTTTAACGGACCTACTTCAAGCAAACAAAACCACAGACATAGCAATAGTTGAACAGTACCATAAAATAGGCTACGCTCACCCTAATTAATAAATTTGAGCTGATAAAATTTCGGAGCAGTGTAAGTCATGAAACCTATGCGACACAATTTATTTTATTATTTATTTTATTTTGTCATATTCACAGCTACTATAAATATACTGGTGGCCGATAGCAGTGGTACCTGTGGTGCTATTGATAATTGCAATAGCCCTAGCACAAAATGTAATTTTCCAAGTGATTATAGTATTGCCAACAATTGCAATGTTTACGGCCAAACTAATTTTGCGGCCCATCCCGTACAATGGGACCAATTTCGCAGAATGTCTGGCGCCTCCACGGAAAAATTACATCTATTTAATCAAACAGAATTCTATGGCACCGTTAGTTTAGCTTTGCAATATCAACAAACTAGTGAATCTAACCATTTAGCGCAGTGGTTCTTATTTAATAATAATAGCCTGAACAGCATGAGTTATGGTCCTAATAATGATCCTAACACGGGCGCTGCTTTCAGTTGTGATATTAATGCCTACAACTTTGGAGTTACCTCTTCCGGCGTGGTGAGTTTCCAACCCAAAATCCAAAACTTTGTCGCTGATATAGATTTATATATGGGTTGTGATCAATTTGTAGGTGGCCTTTGGTCACGTATTAGTTTACCAATCAACTGGACCCGCTGGAATCTGAATCTTTGCGACTCTAATCCTAACAATCCAGACAGTTCTACTTTCCCAACGGACTTAATGCAGGCTAACACAACAGTTACAGTACCATATGCTAATTTAAAACAAGCTTGGGTCGGCAATAAAACTTTTGGTGATACTACTGTCGTTATGACTAATGGTCGCATTGATGGCGCCCAAAGCACTATGCAAATCGCTGGTTTAAAATTAGAATTGGGTTACGATTTTGTCCGTAAAACAGACCGTCATTTTGCACTTAGTTGCTTAATAGTGGTGCCAACTGGTAATAGTCCCAATGCGCAATATCTTTTTGAACCAATTTCGGGATCTAATAAACAATGGGAAATCGGCGTAGACTTTAATGGCCATTATAATTTCTGGGAGCATACTGAGTCTAATGAATCATTGGGCATACACTATGATATTGCTTTAATGGGCATGCTAAAACATAACCAAAAACGCTTATTTGGCCTTAAAGCCGGTCCTAATGGCACCTGTAGCGCTGGCGCCGCCTGGCTCTTACTAAAAGAATTTGACAGCAGTCTAAATTATACTGGTGTCTTAACTAGTGCTGCCAATGTATTAGCACTCAATGCTAATATCGGCTCGAGTTGTGAAACTAATATTGGCATTTTAATTAAATATATCAATCATCATTTTAGTTTTGATGTAGGCTACGAACTGTTTTATCGTAATGCAGAAAAGCTTAACAATCGTACTGCGATTACTGCTAATAAGTATGGCATTAAGGGCGGTTTAGATGTTGACGCCGATGCCGATCAAACAGCCAGCACCTCTACCATTAGCGTCAATGGCGTTGCCGATGCTAGTCCGGTCTATATAAAAGATGCCGATGTTTGTGAATGCCCAGCTTTACAGCCAGCCTATCTATCTAATAAATTATTTAGTTTTATTGAACATAGCTGGAATAGCGATTGGTACCCGACCTTAGGCGTTGGTTGTAGTTACGAATGGGGCTATCACCGTGATGGCGCTCATAATCTAGCTGCTAACCAATGGTCTGTTTTAACTAAAGGTTCGGTGTCTTTTTGAGCGGTTAACCTAAATTAGTTGAACTGTGTAGTAAAATGTATTAGCATCACCTAAAATAGAAAAATTTATCTATTAACCAATCACAAGGAGAGTCGTATATTATGAAGCAAATATTCAAAAGTCTACTTTATTTTTCTTTGCTAACTGCACCCATGGGCGTATTAGCATCTTGCGGTAGTGGCTGCGATACCAGCGGTAGTGGCAATGGTGATACTACTAGTTGCTGTTTTCCTGATAATTACAATCGCAATAATAATGGCAATGTTTATGGTATGACCAACTTTGCTACGCACCCGGTACAGTGGGACCAATTTCGTAGAATGGCTGGTGTGTCAACTGAAAAACTCCATCTGTTTAATCAAGAAGAATTTTATGGCACAGTTAGTTTAGCTTTACAGTACCAACAAACTAGTGAAGCTAACCATTTAGCCCAATGGTTCTTATTTAATGATAATAATAAAAACAGCATGAGTTATGGTCCTAATAATGATCCTAACACGGGCGTTGCTTTCACTTACGATATCAATTCCTACAACTTTGGAGTTACCTCTTCCGGCGTGGTGAGTTTCCAACCTAAAATCCAAAACTTTATTGCTGATATAGATTTATATATGGGTTGGGATCAATTTGCATGTGGTCTTTGGTCACGCCTTAGTTTGCCAATCAACTGGACCCGCTGGAATCTGAATCTTTGCGACTCTAATACCAATAATCCTGGCGATTCCACTTTTCCAACCGATCTCATGACTGCTGATACTGCTGTTACCGTACCATACGCTAATTTACTACAAGCTTGGGTCGGCAATAAAACCTTTGGTGATGCCATCGTTATGACCAGTGGTCGTATTGATGGTGCCAAAAACACTACGCAAGTCGCTGGTTTAAAATTAGAACTTGGTTACGATTTTAGCCGCAAAGAGGATCGTCATTTTGCCGTTAGCTTCTTGGTGGTGGCACCAACTGGTAACACACCTAAAGCCGAATATCTATTTGAACCAATCTCTGGTGCTAATAAACAATGGGAAATTGGCGTAGACTTTAATGGCCATTATAATTTTTGGGAACGTGCAGAGTGTAATAAATCACTAGGTATACACTATGATATTGCTCTAATGGGCATGACCAAACATAACCAAAAACGTTTATTTGGTCTTAAAGCGGGCGGCGATACTTCACCAGTAATTGCACCTAGTTGCGGTGGTGCTTCAGCTGGTTCATCCTGGCTCTTGCTAAAAGAATTTGACAGCAATCTAAATTACACCGGTGTCTTAACTAGTGCTGCCAATGTTTTAGCGCTCAATGCTAATATCGGTTCTAGTTTTGAAACTAACTTGGGCATCTTAATTAAATATATTCATAATCATTTTAGTTTTGATATGGGCTATGAACTGTTTTACCGTAATGCGGAGAAGCTCAATAATCGTACTGCGATCACTGCTAATAAATATGGCATTAAAGGCGGTTCGGATGTTGATCTTGATGCCGATCAAACAGCCAGTACTTCTACCATCAGCATCAATGGCGTTTTAGATGCTAGTCCAGTCTACCTAAAAGACACCGATGTGTGTGAATGTACTGCCCTACATCCGGCTTACCTCTCTAGCAAACTATTTAGCTTCTATGAATACAGCTGGGATAACTGTGATTGGCAACCAACAGCTGGTGTTGGTTACTCATTTGAGTGGGGAAACGAACGCTCTGGTGCGAAAAATATTGCCGTTAACCAATGGTCACTAATGGCTAAAGGTTCAGTTTCTTTTTAAGTTTTTCAAAAATCAAAAATAATTAACTAAAAAAATAAATTTAAAAAAATTAGTTAATTAAAATCTGAAAATAATAGAAGGGCCCGGATCTTACCGGGCCCTTCTATTAGCGCTTAATTCGGAAAAAAAATTATTTTTTATGCCAAATGGTTGACTTGGAGAATGAAATGTATTAGCGTTTGTCCAGTAATGTTGATTGAATGAGGGTACAGATTAAGAGTCACTTCGATTAGCGGAAGGAGGGTGGCTTATAAGAGAGTAGTAAATTTCGGCCATGAGGCGTTTTCTATACATTATAAATCTTACATTACACATTTTTACACTGACTTTATAAAAGGAGTCAAAATATGAAACAAACTTTAAAGAATCTATTTTGCCTAGCGCTATTAGCTAGCTCTTCAGCTGCCATTGCAGACTGTGGTAGTGGTAGCTGTGGCGTGGCTAGCGGCAGCGGTAACAGTACCGAATGCTGTTTTCCAGAAGCATACAACATAAATAATAACGGCAATGTTTTCGGACAAACGAACTTCACTGCACATCCAGTGCAATGGGATCAATTTCGTAGAATGGCTGGCGCTTCCACTGAAAAGTTACACTTATTTGGTGAAGAAGAGTTTTATGGTGTTGCTAGTTTAGCATTACAATATCAACAAACTACTGACGGAGGCCGCATTGCACAATGGTTCTCATTTGCTGGTGCCAGCAGCCCAAATAGTGGCGCTAGTAATGGTAAAATGACCTATGGTCCAGATGCCGATGATACTACTCAAACTTATACTGATATTAACTCGTTGAACTTTGGTGTAACTGCTTCTGGTTCAATTTCATTCTGTCCAAGAATCCAAAACTTTATTGCTGACATTGACTTATTCTTTGGTTGGGATGAGTTTGTTTGTGGTTTATGGTCAAGATTCAGTATTCCAATCAACTGGACTCGCTGGAATCTAGGCTTACAAGAAACTGTTTCTGCAGCAGGCTCATCAGTCTATCAGGCTGGCGTAGTAGCTACTGCTCAAACTAACGTTGTTTATACCAATATGACTGATGCTTGGAACGGCGACTTACCATTTGGTCAAGCTCCGGTCTTGAAAAAAGGTCGTATTAATGGTCACCAAGATGAAACTGCAGTAGCTGGCTTAAAAATGGAACTTGGTTATGATTTCATGCGTCGTGAGAAGAGCCACTTAGCATTAAGTTTCATGGTAGTTGCGCCGACTGGTAACAAACCGGATGCGACTTACTTATTTGATGCAGTTTCTGGTTCTAGCAAATCTTGGGAAATCGGTGGTGACATTAATGCGCACTGGAATTTCTGGGAAAAACAAGAATGTAACCAATCACTTGGTTTACACTTCGATGTAGCATTAATGGGCCAATTAAAAGCCTCACAAACTCGTTTGTTTAGCTTGAAATCTGGCGGCGCTTCAACTTCTCCAGTTAGTGCAAATGCTTGCACAGTCTTGAACCCTGGTTCTTCTTGGTTATTACTGAAGAAAGTTTCTGGCGGTGCAGCTGGTGCTGCTCCAACTAGTGTAGTTGGCTTAGAAAGAGCTGCTAACATTTTAGCACTGGAATCTAAAATCGGCGCTGGTTTTGAAACTAATGGCGCGGTCTTAGTGAAATACATCCGCAACCACTTCAGCTTTGATTTAGGCTATGAATTGTATTACAGAAATGCTGAATCACTCAGCGGCCGTGACTCAATTGCAGCGTTAACTTATGCTGTTTATGGTATAACCGATGACGCAGCAGTGGGCGCTTCTGCTGCCGCTTGGAATACCAACGTTTCACAAAGTACATCTTCAATCAGAACCCCAGGTGCTGTTGAAAGCGGAACTAGCTTCGTATATGTACAAGACTCGGATGTTTGTGAATGCTCAGCATTACAACCAGCTTATTTAAGCAACAAAGTCTTCGGATTCGCGGAATACAGTTGGGATAATTGTGATTGGGAACCTACACTTGGTTTAGGTGCTTCTTATGAAATCGGCGCTTCTAAATCAGGCGCTAAGAATGTAGCATTGAATCAATGGTCTGTATTGGCTAAAGGCTCAATCTCGTTTTAATACACTCAGTTAAATAGCCCTAGTGGCTAGCAAAACAAGTACTAAAAAAGGCTCGGGAATTTCTCGAGCCTTTTTGCTATTGTACAATCCAAGCCCGCAACATCCCTCGACTTTGCTCGGGACGAGCGGGGCACGGCTTATTCTCTCACCATGTTCTTAAAACCACTGAGCTACCACAAATAACTTTACTACCGCTCGTCCCGAGTGTAGCCCAAAGAGCGAAATCGAGGGATGTTGCGGATAAAAAACTAGCTTTCCTGCTGCAACAAATAATCCACAATATTATTGATATTAGTTAGCTCCGCACCTTCGTCATCGGGGATCTCTAATTTAAACTGGTCTTCCAGTTTAATTATAATCTCAAACAGATCGAGCTGTTCTAAGCCTAAGTCAAAAAAGTGTTTATCAAAATCTAATTTGTTTTTACTGGCATCGCGCCATAGTTCCGCACTTTTTAACTGGTCGATAATAATTTTAACTACTTGCTGTTCTAACTCTAACTGTCTAGGGCTAACTGGTGCCTCAGTGTCTAACTCTACTGCGGATGGCGTTAAATCTAGCTCGTCAATTAGATCCATTAGATCTGTCTGGTTTTTTAAGTTATTCGGGTCGATTAAGCTCATGATTACTTTCTGTGATAGTTTCGTGATTATTATTTTCTAGGTTACTAGTTTCTAAACTATTATTTAAATTACTTTGGGTTAACTTTTCTTTTATAATCTCCAAATCTGCTAACTTAGTGAAACTTAAAATTAACTTATTGGGGTATAATTGTTGCAACCCTGCAGTTAAAACTGCCATTGGACCAACTTCGATAATCATATCACAATCTGCAAATTGGGTCTGCACTTTATGCCACAAAATTGGCTTCGTGATTTGCGCTATCAGCTCAGTTCTAATCTGCTTGCTAGTTTTTAAGGTTTTGCCAGAAAGCCCACTAATATATGGTATTTTCAACTCTTTAAAATCTACCTTGAGTAAATATTCAGCTAGCCGATCCGCTACGCCCGACATTAAATTAGAATGTAAATCATGTGCTAAATCTAGATTTTTAATAGTTAACTTTTTGATTTTTAATTGCGCTAACTCCTGCTCAAATAGTTCAACTTGCGCTCTAGGGCCTGAAATCATAAAATCAGTCTTGCTATATTGCACGGCTAGAGTTAATTGCGCATCTGGTACTTGCGCTATAAATTTACTATGTATGCGATTAAAGATCGTAATTGAGATACCAGTTACTCTAACTATTTTAGGATCAAGCGTGCTCAAAGCTTCGGTATAAAATTGCGCATATTTCTTTAATAAATATAGACCATCGGGAAAACTAAACCCCCCGGCGACAAAAAGCGCTGCGTAACGGCCGATACACAAACCGGCTACTTGATCAGCCTTAATTCCATGCTCTAGTAAAACACTATACAGTGCAACTTCAGTTAGAAAAATTGCAGCGTAAGCATTAGAGATTTCGGAAAGCTCTTGATCAGATGAAGCAAAACAGAGCTTCACAAAATTAATATCTAGGCAATTACTCGCTTCTTCGAAATATTCTTGGACCACTCTAGATTCATCGTAAAAATCTTTTCCCATGCCCACAAATTGGCTGCCATAGCCCGGAAATACGATTCCAATTTTCATAGATACACCCCAACTAAATTAGTTTAATTTTTAATTTAATTTAGGGGGAAATAAGTTAAATACACAATAGTTCTGTTATTTTATGAGTTTTTGAATTCGGGCAATCACTTCAGTCTTAGGAAAAATTGCTAGCAGCTCGGCAATACTAGGACTAGCAGTCTGACCCAGTAGGGCTAACCTAATGGGATGCGCTAAATCGGGCAGTTTAAGATCTGCTTGAGCACATAGTAGCTTAATCGAGTTTAAAATCTCTGGCGCTGACCACTCAGGTAAAATTTCCCAACTTAAAATTAACTGCGCTAGCTGAATTTTAATACTAGAATTATCGAGCGTAAAATATTTAGCTAATTCTACTTGATCATAAGTAACTGGCGCTTGATCTAAAGCTAAGATAATTTCAGCTAGTTCTGTTAAAATTTTAACTCTAGATTTATATAATTCTAGTAAAGCTAAAATCTGGGTCTCTTGTAATAGTTTAAATTTAGTTAAATACTCTGGGTCTAGATCTTGTACTATAAAATCTAATAACTGCTGTGCTGAGCTATTTTTTAAATAAACTGTATTAACCCAGGTCAATTTATCTAGATCGAAGATCGAGCCGCTTTTACCAATATGATCTAAATCAAAAAACTCAATTAACTCTAGTTTAGTAAAGATCTCTTGATCGCCGTGTGACCAGCCCAATCTAACGAGATAGTTAAATAGAGCATCCGCTAAGTAGCCCTTTGAGCGGTAATCTTCGACGGCGACCGCCGCCTCCCGTTTACTTAACTTGCGACCATCACGACCCAAAATTAGTGGTAAATGGGCAAACTCAGGCCACTTAAAATTAAATGCCTGATAGAGCAAAATCTGTTTGGGAGTATTACTTAAATGCTCTTCACCCCGAATAATCTGTGTAATTGCCATCTCATGATCGTCTACCACCACGGCAAAATTATACATGGGCGTCCCGTCAGCTCGGGCAATAATAAAATCATCTAACTGGTTTAGCTCAAAACTAATTGGACCATAGACTAAATCTGTAAAATTAATGCTCGTAAGATTATTGATGTTAGAACTAGCCCAATTATTAGCTGGATTAGCTGGCACAAAACTAGTTGGTAACTTAAATCTAATCGCCCCACTAGTTAGGTTTTTATTACGACAAGCTTGGTTATAGATTTTATAATCAGTCGAAGTAGCTAAATCTAATTCCGCTGGGCAATCACAATAATAAGCTTTTTGCTCAGCTAATAACTGTACCAGATATTGTTGATAGACAGCTGTACGTTCCGACTGAATGATTACCGGCTCATCCCAAGTGATTCCCATCCAATCTAAAGCTGAATAAATCGCTGTTGTATGCTCTGGACGCGAACGGCCCAAGTCAGTATCTTCGATGCGTAATAAAAATTTACCCTGATGATGTCTCGCAAATAGCCAGTTAAAGATCACTGAGCGTAAAGAGCCCAAGTGTAATGACCCCGTCGGTGACGGCGCATAACGCACACGTATCATAGATAACTCAAGCGTTCCATTGCTGGTCGCACCCAACCAGATTCTTGATTAAAGCCATATTCTACTTGTTCAGCAATTTTAAACTCTTTTACTAATAGCTCAAACGTAGCTTTAGCTAAATCAGTTTGCCCTTCGCGATTGTAAATTTCACCTAGATAAAATAATACTAGATCGCGCTGCTTAGTTTTAGAATCATCAGCTAATTTTTTTAATAACTCTAACGCTTGCGCCGTCTGATTACTGTCTACTAAAGTAATTGCATAGGCTACAGCATAGAGCGCATAAACCGGCGAAGAGCTCGATAAACTGTCAAATGCCTGCTTTACTAGCGCCTGCACCTCTGACAATTTATTTTGATGTTTCAAAGCCTGAGCTTGATACATTAAGAAGTAAGGTGTCAAGCCAGTCTGCCCAGCTTGCTGGTAACCAGCCTTAGCCGCTGCTTCAACCTCAACCCATTGATCTACTTTCTCATCGCTTAACGCTTTTTTATATAACTCGGCACATTCGCTAAACAATTCCAATGCCGCGGCCCGCTTATAACTAACATAATATTTATAGCTTACAGTACTAACAGTTAATCCCAATAGCGCTATTAAGCTCACTAAAATCAATTTGCGATATTTAGCTGTCAGTGCAATTTTACTCGAAATTTTAGTTTTAATATGCGCTATTAGACCATTTAGCTGGCGACGTGATAATAAAAAATCCATGATTATTACTCATCCAATTTTGCAGATCCCCAGCGATTGGAAACGGCTGGGGATCGAGAGAATTAATTTAAACTACTCTTGCGGCTCGCTGGCGTCGGCTTCGGCGACGGGCGCATTTTTAGCCGCCGCAGCTTCCATCGTACGGCGCACTTCTGCACGCTTAAACGTACGTTCACCTTTAGTAGCTAGCACTTTGTGACCTTTGTAAAAACCACAAGCGTTGCAAGCTTGGTGTGACATAATCGGTTCGCTGCAATTTTGACATTTGCCAAATGTCTTAGGTTTAATCCCTTTATTCGCAGACCGACTATCACGACGGGCTTTAGAGACTTTACGTTTAGGAACTGCCATGAAAAATCTTCTCCAAAATCGTCGTCCAACCCAGTAATTAGATTAGTAGTACGACAATTTTCAGTATGCATATGTTAAACTGACACTAATTAGATACATAGAATATATAAAATATAGCGTAAAAACGCAAAAATTTACCCTAATTAAAACTAATATTTTTAGATTTTAACTTTGCCATAGACCCGCAAAGTTCTGCGCTAGCTGCCCATTAAGCTGTAAATCGAATAACCTACTCTGTAAATTGTCCAAATCTAGCTCGCTAAACTGGTCTAGTAGATCGTCAGTGCTAGCTGGTTTCCGGCAAGCTAAGATTATTTGGGTATTAAGATCTGGCACCATGGACCTGTCCGGCGACTGTGTCCGCCATAGCTGTAAGCGACGGCTGGAAGCCTGGACCGTATTAGGGAATTTATTGCTGCACTCACTGTCTAGTTTTAAATCTTTAGAATTACTATTTTCTAAAATATTTAAATTTTGGTGATTATTACTTTTTAAGTTACTAATCACAGCATGATCAGGCTCAAATTCGACTAATATATCCTGTCCACTATGAATTAATTTCGCCCCTTCTGCGACTAGCGCATGGCAGCCGGCACTGAGCTCGTCGCCATATAAGCCAGGCACCACAAATAGCTCTCGTCCCTGTGAAAGCGCACAATCAGCCGTAATTCTGGCACCACTCTTAAGGGCCGCCTGTACTACA
>DATEBN010000018.1:0-12219 GCA_035287785.1 Candidatus Babeliales bacterium | reverse complement strand
AACATGTTACGCTTAAAATGCCATCTGGTGAAGTTCGCATGGTTGATTTGAACTGTGTGGCGACAGTTGGTGTTTTAGGTAACGCTGATTACAAGAATATCAGCTGGGGTAAAGCAGGTCGTACGCGTCAACGTGGTTTTAGACCAACGGTACGTGGTATGGCAATGAACCCGGTTGATCACCCACACGGTGGTGGTGAAGGGCGATCTAAGTCTGGCGAGCATCCTAAAACTCCTTGGGGTAAAGGTTGTAAAGGAACCAGAACTAGAAGACGCATTAGTAGTATGATTATCCGTAGAAGAGTTAAGAAAAACGATAGGTAGAATTACTTATGGCTAGGTCTGCCAAAAAAGGTCCTTTTGTAGATGAGTCTCTACTGAAAAAATTTCACAGAGCGACTACTGGGCCAAAACGTGAAGTAATTAAAACGTGGTCTAGAAGAAGTATGGTAATCCCGGAATTTGTGGGGGCTACTATTTCTGTGCACGATGGTAGAAAGTTTGTCGCTGTGTATGTTACTGAAAATATGGTAGGGCATCGCTTAGGTGAATTTGCGCCAACTAGAACTTTCAGAGCACATAGCGGGCAACGTAAAGACAAAGATGCTAAGCAAGCTAAGTAAGGGTGATGCTCGTGGAATTTAAAGCAAGCGCAAGATATATACGTTGCTCTCCGTACAAGTTGCGACCTTTGGCAGATGTTGTTAGAGGAAAGAGTGCAGAATTCGGGTTGGGTTTTTTGACAACATGTGGAATCAGACGTGCTTCTTTTATTAAGAAGTTGATCGATTCGGCTGTTGCGAATGCTAAATTCGGAGACAATAGTTTAAATGCTGAGCAACTGACGATTTCTGAATTGAAAGTAGATCAAGGGCCAACATTTAAGTATTTCAAGCCAGGTGCGATGGGACGTTCTAATATTTACAAAAAACGTTTAAGTCACATTAATGTGGTTTTGAAAAAAATATAAATTTGGTGATCACAAGGTAATTTGGATTTGTAAAGGTTTCCAGTGGGACAAAAAGTTAATCCTGTAGGTTTCAGGTTGGGGGTTTACAGGGATTGGGATGCTAGTTGGTTCGCGCGCGGCCAACGTTATGGCGCGATGTTAATGCAAGATTTCAAGATTCGTAAGTACTTGAGTTCGACATTAGATCAAATCGATGTTGCTAAGGTTAGAATAGAAAAAACCGGCGACAGTGTACGTGTGATGATTTTTTCTGCTAGACCCGGTCGTTTGATTGGTAAAAAGGGCAAAGAAATCGATACTCTGCGTAAAGATTTAGCAGATTTGATCGGCATTAACGGCGTTGAAGTTTCAGTCCAAGAAGTTAAACAGCCAGAATTAGATGCTACTTTAGTAGCACATAGTATCTCTAGTCAGTTAGAAGGCCGTGCTAGTTTTAAAAAGGCTATGAAACGTGCTGCAGCTACGACGATGAAGGGCCGTGCCAAAGGAATTAAAATTTGCGTCTCTGGGCGTTTGGGCGGTGCTGAAATTGCGCGTTCGGAATGGTTAAGAGTTGGTTCTGTGCCATTACATACTTTACGTGCTGATGTTGATTATGCGTTGGCAGAAGCTAAAACAAAATATGGCATCATCGGGGTAAAAGTGTGGATCTGTCGCGGTGAATATTCACTTAGAACGACATAGTAAGGGTTACGATTATGTTAATGCCTAAAAAAGTTAAGTATCGTAAAGTTCAGCGTGGTACTAGAAAAGGACGTTCTAAGGGTGCTCGTGAATTAGCATTTGGGACGTTTGGTTTGCAAGCTATTGATCCTGTATGGTTAACGGCTCGTCAAATTGAAGCGATGCGTGTTACGATTTCACGTAAACTTAAAAAAGTAGGTCGGCTCTATTTAAGAGTCTTTCCGGATAAGCCAGTTAGTAAGAAGCCTGCTGAGACTCGTATGGGTAAAGGTAAGGGGAATCCTGAAGACTGGGTAGCAGTTGTGAAGCGCGAGCGCATTATTTGCGAAATCGAGGGTTTGTCTGAATTGGAAGCTAAACAAGTTCTAAAATCAGCAGCCTATAAGTTACCTATGAAAACCAAGTTTGTTAGAAAGCACGATAATGAGCAAAGTGAGCAGCGAACTGAGCAATCTTGATAGACAACAGTTAGCAGAAAAGATAGAATTGTACAGACAAGAAATTTTTAAATTACGGTTGGCGTCGGCAACGTCATATGACAAGGATACTACAGCTATGAAAAAGAGCCGAAAAAACCTTGCGCGGGCGTTAACTTGCTGGCGGCAAAAGTTTAGCGAGGTTGTATAATATGGCTGATATGATTAAAAATAAACAAACAAAAATCAAGCGCGTATTAGTCGGGCGCGTTGTGTCTAACAAAATGGATAAAACCATCGTAGTTAAGACAGAGCGTGTTTACAGCCATCCGCTACTCAAAAAAACCGTAAGAAGTTTTAAGAAATATAAAGTCCACGATGCAGATCAAATTGCTAAAGAAGGTGATATGGTCGAAATCATTGAGGGCCGTCCGGTTTCAAAAACCAAATTTATGTATATCCAGCGCGTTATTGAAAGTGACAGGCTATGATTCAAAAACAAACCATGCTAGTTGTAGCTGATAATTCAGGTGCAAAACGCATGCAATGTATTCATATCATCGGCAGTACTCGTAAACGTTTTGCTCAACTTGGCGATCTAGTTAAGTGTGCAGTTAAGAGTGCTATCCCTGGTGGCACAGTTAAAAAAAGTGACGTTGTCACAGCTGTAATTGTAAGAACTCGCAAAGAATATCGTCGTGCTGATGGAACATACATCAGGTTTGGTGATAATGCGGCAGTGATTGTTAAAGATAAAGACACATTGGTAGCAACACGTGTGTTTGGTCCGGTAGCGCGTGAATTACGTGCCAAGGGGTTTAACCGTGTGTTATCCCTGGCGCCGGAAGTTGTTTAGGGGGTATAGCAATTTATGATGCGCGTACTTAAAAAAGATAAAGTGTTTGTTTTGACTGGTAAAAATCGTGGAGCTACTGGTGAAGTAGTTGAAATTTGCCCTAAAACTAACCAAATTAAAGTTAAAGATGTGGCTGTTGCGATTCGCCACATGAAGCCGCGTAAGCGTGGTGATGTGGGCGGTATTGTAAAATCAGAAGCCTTTATTGATTTGTCAAATGTGATGCCAATTTGTGGTTCTTGCAATAAGCCAACTCGGGTTGGTGCAAAAATGACTGGCGATAACCAAAAAGCGCGTATTTGTAGGCGCTGCGGGGAGGTTATGTAATATGGCTGAGATTCGTCTTAAAAAATTGTATGACACTAAAATTAGACCAGAACTGCAGCAGTCTTTGGGTCTGAAGAATATTATGCAAGTGCCTAAGGTTATAAAAGTTGTGATTAACACTGGTGTTAAAGATGCGGTTGCTGACAGTCGTGTGCTAAAAGGCGTGACTGAAGTAGTAGCTAGTATTGCCGGGCAAGCGCCCATCAAGACTATCGCTAAGAAATCAATCGCTGGATTTAAAATCAGAGAAGGGATGCCATTAGGGGTATCTGTGACTCTTAGAGGCGATAACATGTACGCGTTTTTGGATAAATTAATAAATTTGTCTTTACCGGCAGTGCGTGATTTCCAAGGTGTGTCGACAAAATTGGATGGTCGTGGCAGTTATAATCTTGGTTTAAAAGAGTGGACTGTGTTTCCAGAAGTTGATTTTGATACATTTGAAAAAGTTTACGGTATGAATATTACCATTCAAACATCTACTAAGAACGATGAGCATGCAATGGAGTTGCTAAAGATGCTTGGAATGCCATTCCGGCGTGATCGTGTAAAGCAAGTAGAGCAGAGAGGATCGTAACCGATGGCTACGAAAGCTTGGATTGAGAAGTCTAATAAGGCGCCTAAATTTGCAGTTAGACATCGTAATCGTTGTCAATTGTGTGGTCGTCCTAGGGGCTACATGCGAATTTTTAAATTATGTCGTCTGTGTTTCAGGAAGCATGCGTTAGCAGGGTTACTTCCTGGTGTTAAAAAAACCAGCTGGTAAGCAACTGGTAAATAAAGGGATACTTAATGTCTAGAGATACAATTGGTGATTTCCTCACCGTTATTAGAAATGGCGTGATGGTTTCTAAGCCTTCAGTGACGTTTCCATATTCTAATTTATGCTATCAAATAGCAGAGATATTAAAGTCCGAAGGATTTATTCGTAACGTAACTATCGAATCTAATACAGATTCTGAAGTTAAGAAATACCCTTTGAAGCGACTTAAGATTGTCTTGAAATATGTTGATCGCGAATCAGTAATTCATGAAATTACGCGCAAGAGCACACCAGGTAGAAGATTATATATGGGTGCCAATGATTTAAAGCCTGTAATTGGCGGTCTAGGTATTACAATTTTAACGACAAATCAAGGTGTCATTGCCAACAAGAAAGCTAAAAGCTTAAAGGTTGGTGGTGAAGTGATTTGTACGGTTTGGTAAAGGGGCCAATCAATGTCAAAAATTGGTAGAAAGCCGATTATTTTAGATCAGGTTAATGTCGAGATTAAAGGCCAAGATGTGCACTATACTGGTAAAAATGCTGCCGGTGTGCATGAGTTGCCATACTTTATCGCAGCGACCGTATCTAATGGCGCTTTGTTGCTGACACTTAAAGGCAATAACTGGCAAAACAATAAATTTTGGGGTTTACACAGAGCTTTACTGGCTAACAAAATTTTTGGTGCTGCTAAAAATTTTGAACGCAAATTAATAATTAAAGGACTAGGTTATAAAGCTCTAGTTGCAGGCAAAAAAGTTACTTTGAGTTTGGGTTTTAGTCATAAAGTTGAACTCGAATTACCTGAAGGCGTAACTTTGAGTACTGATAAGGCTGGTCAAAATTTAGTTTTAGCTTCATATGACAAAGAGCTATTGGGTTTGACTTGCGATAGAATTAGATCTGTGCGTCCGCCAGAGCCATACAAAGGTACGGGTGTGATGTTTGCTGATGAACATATTCATCGCAAAGCTGGTAAAACTAAGGCATCTTAATTATTAAGAATTGATAATAGGGCAAAAATTGTGTCTATAAAAAGAAAAATTAAAGATAGGGTACAACGTAGACAGCAGCGTGTGCGGGCCAAATTTAGTGGCAGTATAGAGCGTCCACGTTTATCAGTTTTTCGAAGCCTGAACCACATTAGTGGCCAGATTATCGATGACACTGCTGGTAATACGTTGGCTAGCGCTAGTTCACTAGGTCAAGCAACTGCAACTGGAACTAAAACTGAAATTGCTAAAGCAGTTGGGTTGGAATTAGCGACGCGTGCTTTGGCTAAAGGGATTAGTAAGATCAGTTTTGATCGTGGCAGTTGTTTATATCATGGCCGTGTGAAAGCTTTTGCTGAGGGCCTTAGAGCCGGCGGTTTGGAATTTTAATAGCGCATAGAAATAAACGAAAATTTGGTGTTTCATGGAAAGTGGCAATATCGTAGACAGTGTCATCAGCGTTCGACGCGTGACTAAGGTGACTAAAGGTGGCAAGAGATTCTCTTTTTCAGCCTTTGTAGTTTCTGGTGATCAAGATGGCAAAATTGGCTTTGCTCAGGGTAAGGGTCGCGAAGTATCTGCAGCAATTACTAAAGCTACAGCGCGCGCCCGTAAATCAATGATTAAAATTGCATTACGTGGTACCACAGTGCCTTATGCAGTAGCTGGTCAGCATGGTGCAAGTAAAGTAATTATACGTTCAGCCTTTAAGGGCACAGGTGTAATTGCTGGTGGTGCGGTGCGTTCAGTAATGGGCGTAATTGGTGTAAAAGATGTTTTAGCAAAATCTATTGGATCTTCCAATAAACAAAACATTGTTAAAGCGACTCTAAATGCTTTATCTAAGTTGCGTTCAGCTACACATATTGCGCATTTGCGTGGTAAAACTGTTTCAGAATTGGTGAAGGACTCAGATGTTTCAATTGGATAAATTAACACCTATTGTTAAAAAACGTAAACGTGTCGGTCGTGGCGGTAAACTTGGTGGTACATCAACGCGTGGCTCTAAAGGTCAGAAAGCGCGTTCTGGTGGTGCTCCAGCGCGTGGTTATGAGGGCGGTCAGATGCCTCTAGCGCGTCGTATGCCAAAGCGCGGGTTTAATAACACGCAATTTGCTAAAGATGTTGAAATTGTTTCGCTAGACTCTTTAAATGAACATTTTAATGATGGCGATCAGGTAACTATTGAGATATTGCACAGCAAGTCTATTATTAAAAATATAAAAAGCCGACCAGCGGTACAAATTAAAATTTTGGGTGATGGAAAGTTAACTAAAAAATTAATTATTACAGCAGATGCGTTTAGCAAATCTGCAATTGAAGCAATCAAAAATGCTGGTGGCGAAGCGCGATTAACTCGCGATTAACTTAAGGAGAGCTAAAGCGTGGTTTTATTAGGAACATTCAAAAACATTTTTAAAGTATCTGAGTTAAGAAAAAAGATATTTTTCGTACTTGGTGCACTGGTTATTTATCGAATTGGAAGCATTATTCCAGTTTTAGGTGTGAATGTTCAAGCACTTGCTGAATATATGGATCAGTCAACTAATCTAGGCAGCTTGTTTAGTTATTTAGATACGTTTTCTGGTTCTTCATTAGGTAAGTGTACGCTTTTTGCTCTAGGGATTTCGCCGTATATAACTTCTTCGATTATGATGCAGCTTTTAGGCATGACAATGCCATCTTTAGAAGCGCTATTAAAAGAGGGAGAATATGGCCGTAAAGTTATTAATCAGTATACGCGTTATTTGACATTGGGACTGAGTATTTTTTACGCATCTACTTATGCCGGTATTTTAGAGTCACAGGGCTTAGCTTTAACGGGTGGTTTTGGTTTTAGAATTCCATTTATTTTAAGTTTGACAGCTGGAGCTATGTTTGTAATGTGGCTAGGTGAACAAATTTCAATTTATGGGATCGGCAATGGCGCGTCAGTGATTATTTTCGCAGGTATTGTAGCACGCTTTCCTGATTATGTGCTTAGAACTATTAATCATGTGCAAGATGGCAATATTGGGTTGTTTACAGCCTGTGCCGTTTGGGCTTTTTTAATCGCTATTATGGCGATAGTTGTATATGTTGAAAAAGGTGAACGTAAAATCCCAGTGCAATATGCTAGACGTGTAATTGGTAATCGAGTTTATGGTGCGCAAAGTACCTTTATTCCATTTAAGATTAACGCTGTAGGTGTTATGCCGGTAATTTTCGCGTCGTCAATTTTACAAATGCCAATGTATATTTTTGGTATGCTAGCTTCATATTTTCCGGCACTAAAATTTTTGTCCGAAAGTTATACAATTGGCGGTGCTTTATATAATGTCATGACTTTTATTTTGATTTTATTTTTCACCTATTTCTATACGGCATTAGTTTTTGATCCAAACAAATTGGCGCAAGATATGAAAAAAAGTGGTGGCTTTATTTTGGGATTAAGGCCAGGTAAGAAAACTGCTGAATACTTAGATTTCTTACTAAATCGCTTAGGTTTGATTGGGGCTTTATATTTGGCTTTCTTAGCTATTTTACCAAATCTTTTACCAAGTGTAGTTTCAATGCCATTTTATATTGGTGGTACGTCATTATTAATTGTGGTTGGTGTAGCTCTAGAATTTTCATCACAAATTGAAGCTTATTTGATTGAGCATAAGTACGAAGGCTTTTTGGTATCAGGTAGGCTAAAAGCGCGCTAAATAATTAATTAGGGTATGGGGTGTTGATTTGGACACATTAGATAAAGTTGCAGGTGCGATTTATACGTTTCTGGGTGCCCCAGGGGCTGGGAAGGGTTCGCTTTCTAGTTTATGTGTATCGCAGTTAGGTTGGACACAGATCTCGACTGGTAATTTATGTCGTTGGCATATAGCAGAGCAGACTGAGGTTGGCCGTGAAATAGATTTTGCGATAAAATCTGGTAAACTCATATCTGATGAGTTAATGACCAATATGGTATCGGAACAGTTGCATAGATTAGCAGTAGCAGCCGAACGTAATGTAATCTTAGATGGTTATCCACGCACAGTGCCGCAAGCCAAAAGCTTATATGAGCAACTCCAGGGTGAAAGTGCGCGCTATGTGCTAAGAGTAGTACTTTTAGAAATTGATAAAAATGAAGTAGTAGCGCGGTTAAATAGTCGTATGGTTTGCAGTAATAAAGCTTGCCAAGCGGTTTATTCTACTAGATTTGAGTCTGGTATGCGTGCTAAACAAGCGGGTATTTGTGACCTTTGCGGGTCGGTATTAGAGCACCGTAAAGATGATGCCGAAGAAACAATTATGACTAGACTAGCGCAATATGAAAAACATGTAGCACCATTGCTTGAACTTTATGAATCGGTTGGTCAACGCATTGTTAGATTAAATGCGAATAAGCCAATTGTAGAAGTTTTTGCGAACTTTAAAAAAATCGTAGGTGTGCAAGAATAAATGATCATTATTAAAAATAAACAAGCGATCATTAAAATGGCACATGCTGGTCAAGAGCTAGCTCAGATATTTGAAATTTTAAAAGATTTCATTAAACCAGGTATTAGTACCGTTGGTATCGATAGCTTTATTGCGCAAGAGTTAAAAAAGCGTGACATGGTATCTAAAACGGTAGGCCATCGGGGATATAAGCACAGTAGTTGTGTTTCAGTTAATAATGAAGTTGTGCATGGTGTGCCATTAGTTGCTAAAATTTTGCAGCCTGGTGATTTAGTAAAAGTTGATGTTTGTGCATCTTGGAATGGTTATTGTGCCGATATGGCACGGTGTTTTTTTATTGGTGAAACAATCGATATTAATCTACGCAAACTAGTAGATGTAGCGTATGAATCTTTGAATATTGGTATTGCTCAGGCTATTCCTGGTAATCACTTGTCTGATATTTCAGCAGCGATTCAGGTATATATAGAAAAAAATGGCTTTGGTGTAGTGCGTGACTTTGCAGGTCATGGGATCGGGAAATCGATGCACGAAGAGCCAGAGTTACCGAATTTTGGTAAGCCAGGCAAGGGACCAATTTTACGAGCAGGTATGACTTTGGCGATTGAGCCGATGCTTACAGCTGGTGATTATGCAGTTTTTGTAGCTGAAGATGGTTGGACTGTTAAAACCCGGGACCACAGTTGGGCGGCTCATGTAGAAGATACTGTTTTGATTACAGAGCAGGGACCACGGGTATTAACTAGGTAAAGATAAGTATATGAAAGAAAAAGAAGAAATTATTCGCTTGGAGGGGGTTGTAAAGGAGACGTTGCCCAACGCTATGTTTCGCGTTGAAATCGATGGTGGGCATGAAGTATTGGGGCATGTTTCTGGTAAAATGCGTATGAATTTCATTCGGATATTGCCAGGTGATAAAGTGGTGATAGAGTTATCGCCCTACGATTTAAAGCGTGGGCGAATTGTCAGACGTTATAAAAATTAATACGTGTTGGTAAGAGAACATGAAAGTCAGAACATCAGTTAAAGTAATTTGCGATAGTTGCCGAGTAATTAAACGCGAAGGCGTTATTCGGATCATCTGTAAAAAAAATCCTAGACACAAACAACGTCAAGGATAGGAGTTAAGACCGATATGGCTAGAATTTCCGGGACAAATTTGCCGGTTAGTAAGCGTGTTGAGTATGGTTTAACATATGTCTTTGGCATAGGTTTGACTCGTTCACGCGATATTTTAAATAAATTAAAGATCAGCTTTGATAAACGTGTGAAAGATTTAAGCGATGGTGAAGTTGCTGCAATTCAAAAAGCAGTGAATGACTATGTCGTTGAAGGTGATCTACGCAAAGTAATTACTTTGAATATCAAGCGACTACAAGAAATTTCTTCTTATAGAGGCAGTAGACATCGTAAAGGTCTACCTGTTCGAGGTCAGCGTACGCATACTAATGCGCGTACCAGAAAAGGTCCGAGAAAAGCCGGTGAAGCGGTTTCGTTAAAACGTAAAGTAACCAAGAAGTAGGTAGAATAATTTATGGCGTATAAAAAAAAGACTAAAAAAGTTAAGCGCAAAGTGGATTCAGTGGTAGCCCACGTTAAATCTAGCTTTAACAACACTATGGTGTCTGTCACTACTGAAACGGGTGATGTTTTATTGCAATCAAGTGCTGGTCGCTTGGGTTTCAAAGGTGCGCGTAAAGGGACACCTTTTGCGGCATCACAAATTGCAGGTATTTTAGCTAAAGATATGTTGGCTATGGGCACTAAAAACGTTGAAATAAACTTACAGGGCCCAGGTTCTGGTAGAGATTCAATCGTACGCTCATTCCAAGCAGCGGGTTTAAATATCACTGTTTTACGCGATGTAACTCCGCTTCCGCATAACGGTTGTCGCCCACCTAAGAAACGCAGAGTATAGAGGACGTTAAAATATGATTAACAAAAAATTAACAAAATTTGCCGCTCGTGCGAAATTTGCTGCTGGTATAGTTGAAAAAGAGACTACTCCAGCTAAAAGAACTCCTGGTAAAGCGCCAGTTAAAAAGTTATCAGAATACGGTAAGCAGTTGCATGAAAAGCAGAAACTTAAAGGCACCTATGGTGTTTTAGAAAAACAGTTTAGACGTTTTTTTGCGATTGCACGTAAAGCTGAAGGTGGTGCTGGTGAAAACTTGCTAAGCTTATTAGAACGTCGCATTGATAACGTAGTCTTTCGTTTGAAATTAGCTTCAACTCGTTTACAAGCACGGCAAATTATAGTGCATGGACATATTTTAGTTAACGGCAAAAAAGTTTATTCTCCATCTAGTTTAGTAGCAATTGGTGATGTAATTACATTTGCTGACTCTGTGATGAAAAAAGAAAAGTTTGTGGAACTGGTTGTTGATAAACGCCTGAGCCTGAACGTCAAAATACCAGATTGGTTAGAATTGAATAAAGAAGCGCGTAAGGGTGTTGTATTACGCTTACCAGTACGTAGTGATATTCAAATGCCAATCGAAGAACATTTGGTGGTTGAGCTGTATTCTAAGTAGGGTGGAGCTTTTGGTGATATGTTAAGTTTATAAGGGCCGTGTGGGAGACTTGATGAGTATTAAATCAGAGTATAAGCCTCTGACGATTCCAAAAGTTACTTGGGATAAAAAGAGTTTGACAAATACCTATGGTGAATTAGTGGCGCAGCCATTAGAGCCAGGTTTTGGAATTACACTTGGTAATGCTTTACGTAGAGTATTATTAGGTGCCGTTGAAGGTTCAGCTGTGACTGCCGTAATTATTAAAGGCATTAACAATGAATTTTCGTCAGTGCCAGGTGTAGTTGAAGATGCGATGCAAATTTTGCTGAATATTAAGCAAATTGTAATCTACAATAAAGAAGGCCGTCCAGGCCAGATGACATTAAAAGTATCTGGTGCTGGTGTTGCGCGTGTCGGTAATATCGTAGCGGATGAACATCTAGAATTAGTAAATAAAGAGCATGTGATTGCTACAGTTGCGACCGATGGCGATCTTGAAATTACATTTTTTGTAGAATCAGGGCGTGGTTATCGTATAGCACAATGGCCAGTTGGACAAGCGCTACAAGAAGATGGTCGTATTTATCTAGATGCTATGTTTTCACCGGTGCGTAAAGTACTATTCGATGTAGAAAAAGCGCGTGTTGGTCGTGATATTGATCATGATAAATTAACTTTGCAAATTTATACTGACGGTTCTGAGTCACCAGCGGATGTATTGCATTATGCGATTTCAGTTTTGGGTTCACAGTTAGAGCACTTTTTAGTTTTACCAAAGATTCCGTTTAACGAAATTTCAGCTGCAGCGGTGGTCGAAGAAGATCAAACTAGTACTGAACAAAGCGCCAGTGATTTTGCATTAGACCCGGCGACAATTGAGTTTTTATTAAAACCAGTTGACGAGTTAGAACTTTCTGCACGGGCACATAATTGCTTGGTCAGCAGTGGTAAACGACGCATTTTAGATTTAGTTAATATGACAGAAGATGAAGTGTTGAAACTCAAAAACTTTGGCCGCAAATCTTTGGTCGAAGTTAAAGAGAGTATGTCAACTTTTAACTTGTCATTTGGTTCCAATATTCGCGAAGAAGATATTGAGAACTACTTGAAAAATAAAAACAAAAAGTAAGTATCGATATCAGATATATTAGATATCTATTAAGAGCGAAAAAATAGCATTATGAACCATCAGAGCGGTAAAACTAAACTGAATATGCGGTCTTCTTATCGGAAGGCTTATTTACGTAACCAAGTGATTCACTTAATCACTTTT
>DATEBN010000017.1:0-2454 GCA_035287785.1 Candidatus Babeliales bacterium | reverse complement strand
TTGGTTGTTGGTAGATACGATGACCTGCCAACATTAAAATTGCTGCATCAGCGCCTTGCGAAAAACAGAGCCGCTTTTTTGAATGTTGTTGCTTAATGTGTCCTAACTCATGGCCTAGTAAAGCTACTAATTCAGCGTAAGAACTATTGATGATTGCTTGGTATCCTAGGTTTAATTCATATTTATCGTCTGCTACGTGTAGTTCAGCCGAACAATGCTTTTCCCAACCACCGCGCAAACCTAAACAAGTTTCAATTTTTTCCAGTTGGGTTAGTTGTATTTTATTAGCAACACTGGCCACTAGGCTTACTAATGTAGGCGCATGATTTTCATCAATGTACATAGTTTTATGATCTTTAGCTTCAGGCTCTGCCTCAAAATACTCTTTTACATCATTAAGTTCCGCATAAATTTCTTCCATTAAGCGTTTACCGCCTGTCTCATCTAAAGCTAGTAAATCAGTTGGGATAATTGCGCTAGTTGTTGCCGTTGTTTCAGTGGTACGAGCGGCCGGTGCTGGGTGCCTTAATTGATAATATTGATAGCCAGCTTGGGCAGCTTTAGCAGCGCCATAAGTGGCCAAGGCCAGACCACCGATAGCTACGACTCTAGCGGCATTAGAACGTTGCTGGAGATGTGCGCCGATAGTGGCGCTAGTCTGTTTAAAAATACCTGAGATCCAGCTTACTGTGCCAGCTTGCGCCAGACCAGTGTTTGATCCAAGGCTGCTTATTAAGCAAATTATTAGTAATTTTCGATATTTTTGTAATTTCACCATGAGATTCTCTTCCTCTATCCCTTATAAAGCCCTTATAAAGGACCATAATACACTGTATAAATCTACCAAATCACCGGATAAGCGCAAATGGTAGGGGTAGGGTAAAAGTTAGTCAGGGATAGGGCTATTGTCTAGCTAGCGCGTCTAGTCTGGCGGCGAAGCGATCCTTAAGTAAATATCTGGCATATCCAGCTAGATATTTAAAATCTTCAGGTGTCATCCCGGATTCTACGTCTGTTTCATAGTTTGTGATTAATTTTAAAGCTAAAGCGTCATTTTCGTCCAATGCTGTTTCTAATTGTTTTTTACGTTGAGCAACAAGCGCTGCGGATGGTTTAGGTGTAGCAGTTAGTGACATTTTTGGCGAAGCTGCAGTTGATCGGCTGTCACAAGACGCAGAACATGTTGTTTCTATATGATGTACAGTCTGTTCCAAACTATTAACGCGCGCTTTTAGTTGTTCTAATTCTACTGAAATGTACCATGGTACTTCAGGATTAGGCGCAAAAAGTTTTGATTTCGAACTTAGTATCAGCAGCAAAAACCATAAGTTTCGTGATTTTTGGATAAATATTTTCATAAACAATAACCCTTTATTAGTTATTAAATTAAATAATCTAAAATAATTTTAAACTATGCGATCAGTTAAAAACAAGGGTTTAGGTGGTAGCGCCAATTAATTTGGGTAAATTTAGCAATATTTCAGTTAACGGTATCGCTGTAATATTGCCATAATACTCTTTTTGCTTGCCAGAAAAAATTATATACAACTGCGCTTCGGGATAATCTGCACCGAAAGTTTTTAGACCCTTGAGCGATTTACTAGTAATCGTAGCAGAACGTTTGAGCTCGAAAGCATGTAAGCCGTGGGGGCCGTACAGTACAAAATCGACTTCTTCGCCCGCTTGAGTACGCCAGAAATAAATTTTATATTGCAGATCATAATAGTCATTAATGGCGCTGAGCGATTGTAAAAATAAAGTCTCTAGTCCAGCACCATCCGCTTCAGCTATAGAATCTAGCGGTCCCATGGGACGTAAAACTTTATAAACTCCAATATCAAAGAAGTAAAATTTTTGGTGGGCAATTACTTTGCGCTTAGCGCGCTGAGTAAATGGTGACAATCTAGTGCTTAATAACAAATCATCTAAGATATCGAAATAATTAGCAACGGTTAATCGATTTAGAGCTAACTCGCGCGCGATTTCAGCGACATTTAAAATTTGGCCTTGCGAAAAACTAGCAATTTCTAAAAATCTGGCAAAGCTGCCTAGGTTACGCGTTAAACCCTCTTGTAGAACTTCTTCGCGTAGATAAGTTTGGACATAAGTTTCGAGATATTTACGTGGTTCTGTATGATTAATGACAGCTGGCAAGAGCCCATATTGCATTACCTGCTCCAGCTGAAATTGGTCTAGAAACTCTTGAATAACTAGTGGGTGCATATTATAGCGTAAAGCCCGGCCAGCTAATAAATTTATGCCACTACGTCTGAGCGTGCGGGCACTAGAGCCAGTTAGTAAAAATTTTAATTTTTTGTGTTCGATTAATCTATGCACTTCGTTTAATAAAGCCGGAATCTTTTGAATTTCGTCAATTACTACCCAGTTAGCAAAGTTAGGTGGGATTAGATTTTCTAAGCGTCCAGGGTTAGCAGATAAGGGGGCGTAAGTATT
>DATEBN010000016.1:0-9981 GCA_035287785.1 Candidatus Babeliales bacterium | reverse complement strand
GGTAATAACTCTAGACCCATATTTTTAGTTTCTGCCAGATAAAAACTCATTTTATCTGGATGTGTGGCTTCTAAAGAAATTAAACAAGCCATAAATTCCGCGGGATAATTAGCTTTAAGATAAGCTGTCTGGTAAGCAATTAACGCATACGCTGCCGAGTGTGATTTATTGAAGCCATAGCCCGCAAAATAGGCCATTAAATCAAATAAGCTCCCAGCTTTTGGCTGATTAAAGCCCCGTACAACCGCTTTTTCCACAAAAATCTGTTTCTGCTCTGCCATCACTTCCGCTTTTTTCTTACCCATTGCGCGCCGTAAAATATCCGCTTCACCTAGACTATAACCGGCGATGGTCGATGCGATTTTAATTACCTGCTCTTGATAAACAATTACGCCATAAGTCTCAGCTAAAATTTCGGCTAATTCGGGAAACTGATATTCGATTTTTTGTCGGCCATGACGCCGGGCAATGAAATCATCGACCATGCCAGAACCTAATGGTCCGGGGCGATAGAGTGCGTTAACGGCAATAATATCTTCGAATTTATCGGGCTTTAAACGCAGCAAAACTTCTTTAAGGCCGTCTGACTCTAGCTGGAAAACACCGGAAGTTTTACCGGCTTGAATTAACGCAAAGGTTTTTGGGTCATCTAACGGTAATAAATCAATATTAATTTTAATTTTGTGTAACTCAGCAATCGTTTTAACTACCCGATCGACTAAAGTTAAGTTCTTCAAACCTAACATATCGATCTTTAAGTACCCGAGCGATTCTAATTCCGTCATGGCATATTGCGTAACTAACTCGTTACTTTTAGCGGGCACATAGACTGGTAAGACATCGTCGATTTTTTCTGGTGAAATTACAATCCCAGCGGCATGCTTAGAAGCATGTCTAGTTAAACCCTCTAGTTTATGAGCAATCTCAAAGATTTTGTGCACTTTGGGATTCTGCTGAATTAACTCTTGTAATTTAGGCTCTTTTTCTACAGCTTCAGCCAACGTAATTTTCAACTGATCTGAAATTAAATCTGTCAGCAAATTAGCATCCTCAAATGGTAACCCCAGCACACGTGCGACATCTTTAATAACGCCCTTGGCCATCATGGTTCCAAAGGTAATAATCTGACACACTTTATCGTGCCCATACCGATCCCGCACATACTGAATTACGCGCTCGCGCCCTTCAATACAAAAATCGATATCGATATCGGGCATAGTAACCCGTTCTGGATTTAAGAAACGCTCGAATAGTAAATTATATTTTAATGGATCGATATTCGTAATCTCCAGCGCCCAAGCCACTAGCGAGCCTGCCGCAGAACCACGACCAGGACCAACCGGGATGTGATTACGCTTAGCCCACTGAATAAAATCGCCCACTACTAAAAAATAACCGACAAAGCCCATTGTGATAATTAAATTAATTTCGAGCTCTAAGCGGGCCTGATATTGGGCTAACTGGTCTACTGGGATGCGCTGATCAGCTAATAGTTTAGTTAGCCCGGCTTCGCACATAAATTTAAAAAAACTATCCTGAGTATGCTCCGCTGGAATTTCAAATTTGGGGAAAAATAGTTGGCCAGTTTCGAAATTAAAATTACACATATCGGCAATCTTGCCCGAATTCCAAACTGCTTGTGCATGCGCTGAAAATAATTCTAACATCTCCGCTGGCGTGCGCATGTAAGCCCGACAATCACCAAATGAAAACCGGTCCGGGTCATCAATCTTACTACGTGTCTGAATCGATAACATAACTTCGTGCGCTTCACGATCAGCCAAATTTACATAGTGACTATCACTGGTCGCTACCAGCTGCAGATCACGCTCGCGCGCTAATTGATATAACTTTTGATTTAAAATTTTTTGATCTTGCTGATCCTCTGGCTGGATCTCTAAGAAAAATCTTTCGCGCCCAAAGATCTGTAAATATTTAGCTAAATATAGTTCTAGTTCTGCAGTCTGATTTTGCATGAGCAACTGGGGGATATGCCCGCCCAAACAAGCTGTTAATGCAATTAGACCTTCAGAGTGCTGCGCTAAAATATTGTAATCGATTCTAGGCTTAAAATAGAAACCCTCTTGATAAGCAAACGAAATTAGTTTACATAGATTTTTGTAACCAGTCTTATTTTGGACTAGTAACACTAAATGATAATATTTATTTTGCGCATCACGAATTTTGGCATCTTCAGTTAAATAAGTCTCGATACCCAAAATTGGCTTAATCTTAGCTGCTTTACACTTCTGGAAAAATTTCACCGCTCCGAAAATATTACCATGGTCGGTCATCGCTAAAGCTTTGAGTTGATGCTGTTTTCCATAGTTAATCAAACTATCTAAACTAATCGCACCATCTAAGAGTGAAAATTCGGTATGTAAATGTAAATGTGTAAAGTGCTTGTCTGACACGTAACTTGGTCCCTAAATCTAATACTAAGAGCTTAGTGCAAATTTAAAAAAATTTAAATCACTAGCGTTTGCGTTATTTATGAAAATCCTGTAGTTCTTTTAACTAAACTATAGCCAACTTTAATTACGAGTAGACCCTATGCCAACCCAAATAGTGACATCTGAAAACAGCACTGTCTTCTCCGGTAACATATTTGTTTTCTACGCTTTTGATATTGGCGACGATATCAATTTTAAAGCTTTAGAACAATCACAAGTATTAACTAAAGTCCCCTATCATGCCCCTAAATATTTCCGCAATTATCATATTCCGATGGCAATTGAGTTACCACACCCCCATGAAACTTCAGGCTGTATTAGTGCTAAACTACACCATTTTGGGGTCATCTCGCTAATTTATAAAGTACCATTTAATAGTACTTTAGAAGAGCTGCGAGCAGATATTAACGAAATCGATTATAAATATCAAGAACGTAGCGTCAGTGACGCTAATGCCATTTATAAAAAAATTGTTCCCTTTGTCGCTAAGCCCGCTTTTTTCCATTTGCGTAACTGTTATCCTGTCATTCAAGTCGACCATGATAAGAGTCAGGCTGGCCATAAATTAATTGAAACACATGGTCCGACTATCGCCTCGCTATTGCGCTTCGAAACGCAAAATCTCTCGGCCAACCAGATGAAAAGTATTTTATCTTCGGCCCAAGAATATTACCGCGGCGATCTAATTATTATCGATATTGAAGCCGCTTTTTTATATGATCCAGATTACGAAGAACTGCTAGAAATTTTCGAATTTGCTAATATTCAACAACTGGAATTACAATATTTTGATCGACTATTAAATCAGCAGTTAAGTGCCGTTTATGATAGCACCTTAATCAATTTACCCTGGACTAAATATCTGCCATTTTCCAATATTGCCACCCACACCATGCTCGAACTAGGTCGTTTAAAAATCGATATTTCAGTGATCACCGAGCGCTTATCTAACAGTATTAAGCTAACTGGCGAAGCTTATTATTCTGATATTTATGAACTGTTAGTTGCTAAACTAGATGTAAACAACTGGAAAGCTTCCGTCGCCCATAAATTAGAAATTATCCAAGATGTCCGGGCAATTTATCAGCACCAGATCGATAACATTCGTGACAGCGTCATGAACGTCTTAATCGCAGTACTGATTTTAATTGAAGTTTTCTTGGGCGTCTTACACTTAATTAAGTAATAGTGGATATTTCAACCTAAGGTGACTACGAACAACTATTTAAGTCAGCAATTAACTCGTACCAGTCAGCACTTTTACGATATGCATAGAGACCATCTGCCACATTATTTAACATATATTGTGCATAACCTAATGGATCTGGTCCAGATAAGCACGCTAAGATATCAGCCCTTTTCTCATAAAAACTATTCAGAGCATAAAATGTCTTTTTTAATTGCTGCAAGCCCGCTTCGGCCTGCTTTCGATCAATAACTAAAAATTGCAATTCATGTTGAATTTTTTTAATCAATTTGCGCTGCAATAAACTTTGTAACAAAATTTCGTTATAAAAAATATGACTAGCTTCATGCCTTAATAAATGTTCCAATAAGTTATGTGCTTCAATGCCATAGCCGTCATGATATAACATTTTCTCTGCGCTTAATCGCATATTTACATCAGAACAAATATCACGATTTACGAACAAATAATGCTTATCTGGCGTTGTTCGGTCAGTATAAACCGCAAAAGGCGACTGCTCCATCGATGATTTTTGTCGCATTAAACTTTGATCACACAGAACCACACGTTCAGAAGCCACACCACATTTCTCTAATGTATCGCGTAGTAATCTTGCTATTTCAACACTAAAATCACCTATCTCACCAACGCCAACATGTTCTTTAACCACTTCGGCGCAACCATATATTTTTGTAATTAAACTCCAAGCACGATCAATCACACCAAAAGGATCGCGATAACCTAATAAAACATCATTATTTAAAAGTGCTAAATTATCAGCATCAGTAAGATCTAAATCATGCTCGGTTAAACCCAACCCGCTCAAAATATCATTCCATTCTAAATGTAACTTTGATCCATAACGAGTGCGTACCATCTCTAAGCAGCTTGCATCAGGTTCACTGGCCACTATTGCAGTATCAATATCAACTAAAACCGCTCTTTCAATTTCGACTTCAGCACTCCTATTGTATAAAAAAAATAATAAGCTAAGTGCAGATAATCCTATAAGATTAGATTTGTAGTACATCCCTTCCCCCATTTAAGCTAAAATAGCCCCCCATTAGGTTAATAGTATTAATACTACCTGATCGATCTATTATAAAACAAGAGTTGTCCCAAATTTTTACTTAGCTACGGTCACAGTGGCAGGCCTTAAAACTCGCTCTCCTAGCATAAAGCCCTTTTGGTGCACCGTTACAATCTCGCCGACCGCTTTATTGTCAGCGACTACTTGGGCAATCGCTTCATGATATTCTGGGTTAAATGGCAAATTTTCATCGATGATCGTAATTTTAAATTTCTTTAGTAAATCATGAAAATTTTTGTGAATCATCTGAAAACCCGTGATCCAGTTATCTAACTCAGGGTTCTTGCCAGATTCATACTGAGTAAACGCTTGATCGAAACTGTCGATGGTCACCAACAGTTCTAAAAATATTTCAGCTTGGCTATTTTGACGCCATGCTGCTTGATCTTTAGTTATCCGCTTTTTATAATTTTCGAAATCCGCTGATACACGCGCTAAAGCACTGCGTAATTGCTGTAATTCTTGCTCTTGCTCGGTTAACTGAACCGTATTTTGCTCTTCGTTTAATGTGGACATAGAAACTAAAATCCCCTAAATAACTTGCTTAATTAAAAATTAATTAATATTAAATTACTATGCAAGTCTAGCATAATATCGTTGCACCTCAAACAATTCCGTGTCACTCTATTATGCAAAAATGAGCTAAATTTTTAAACGGGAAGTAAATCTTGATCAAGCACTTAAAAGTAGATTTATCAAAATATCTACGACTTATTTTATTTTTACTAACTATTACGACTAATTTAATCGCTGAAGATAACGTACATTTTTATCATGCCGCTAGATTTAATAGTGAACCACATATGGTGCGCGCCGAAATGGCTTCACTAGAATTTTGGATCGATGGTGGTAACACTAGTAAAAGCTATAATGCTTGTGGCGAAAAAGTACCATTGTTTTCTCTATGGGGAAACTTAAATATTCGTGATTTAGCGATCGGTGCACCAGCTGATCTAATTTCTAAATCAACCTCCATCCTAAAAGATTTATGGACCCATGATCCCAGCTCAGACTTCGGCAATTTCGCTGTTGCTGGTGATTTTAGTGACTCCGAGGGCGGTATTAATTATTACCAAAATTTCCAGCGCGGTTTTTTCTTGCAACTCTATTTACCAATTCGGCGCTTAAAATTAAGCAATATTAGTTTCGTAGATTTAACCCCAGCAGGCACACCACTCCCAACTGGCATTACTGAAGCGCAATGGATCAGTTTTCGTAGCAGCGTTGCTAGCAATATTGAACAGTTCGGCGTTGATTTAACACCCATGGACGCCACCGGCGCTGGTGATCTGTCGCTCGAGGTTGGCTGGGCACAGAGTTATACTAAAACACGTGTGGTAGACTATGTCGACACTGATATTCGCCTGGGAGTTTTATTTCCCACCGGTAAAAAGGCTGACCCCGATCGTCCATTTTCTATGTCATTAGGCTATGATGGTTTTTGGGGTTTTCCAGTAACTTTTAAAATCGCTTTTGGGCTATTTGAATGGTTAACTTTTGGGTCGCAAGTGGATGGACTCTTTTTTAATGAAGCTACCCGGAATATCCGCATGAAAACTGATTGCCTACAAAGCGGACCGATCAAGCTAGCTTGTGGCACAGCTGAAGTCCAACATGGCGCGATCTGGAACACTGGGATCTTTTTTAAATCAGATCATATACCCTGGGGTTTTTCACTTTTAATGGGCTATAATTACAATCGGGGTGACCGCTGGTTTGTGACACCAGCTAGCTCGCAATTCGATTATGATATCGTAAACTCTGACAAAATGTTTGACAGTTGGCACATGCACACTTTTAACGTCTACGCTGAATACGATTTTTCCTATGATAAACATCCTAGTTTACCAATTATCGGCTTTAACGTAGATCATATTCTTGGCGGTCAACGTATTTTTGATACTTCTATGCAGGGTACTTCACTAAGTGTTAATTTTGTCTGGGATTTTTAAGTCAAATTTACTAAAGCTAATCGTACCAGTGCCAATAGCTTAGTAACCTGGCTAACATGATAAGTGAAATTTTGACCTTGAGTAGCCCAATTTCTAGTTAACTTATTTTTAGCTAACTCTAATTCGATATAATCCAGTAATCTGACCTGATAATCTAGATCACTACATTTTTGTTTAGTTTCACACAACTGTGCTCTAGCCTGCTTTAGTTCTGCTATTAATCCAATCAATTTAGTTAATTGCACAACTTGCTGCTCAGGGCTATTTTGCTGCTCCCAAACTTTAATTAAAGCTTGATGCACCCGTTCATAAATTGAAATGGGAAATAAACGTTCAAAATCTGGCTCGTCACAACGCATTGTAAAAACAGTCCAAATCAACCCCCAGCTCCCCAAATAGTGGCGCCATAACATGGCCATAACCCCCCAATATAGTTATTTCTAATATTTATAGTATCTAGATTAATACTAGTTTAAAGCTCACTAGCAGTGTGTTTAGCAAAATAACTATCTCTGGTATTAGTTTCGCAAATCGCTGACCTAAAATTCAAGACAGGCCCCATAATTAATTATATTAACGGCTAATTCAACTGGTTTATTAATCTCGAACTTTAAGTTTTATGGGTTATTTTATAATATTTATATACCCTGTAGCCCGCACCTACCATTTGTAAGTTCAGCCTCCTTAGGCTAATCTTTAGAGTAAATGGAGGCGATTCTAATGTTGAAAAACATCCTAAAAACCGTATTTGTACTAATTTTTACCCTGTTTTGTCAGGTTATGGCACTAATGATCGCACCTTTCTGGTTCGACCAACCGTTATTTATACCTAAAAAACAGCTGGTTTCGCCTATTTCAATACCAACTCAACCTGAAAAACTCCAGCCAGCCCAAAATCCCGCTCATACCAAAATTACCCTAGAAACTATTAAACAGATTCAAATTAATCGTTTAGCAGCTAAAAAGGCTCAAATATTGCAAGATTATGGAATCTCAGAACAGCAACTTGATTGCCAAGCTTCCCAAAACCAACAGATCTTAAAGCAGGCTTATAGCTACAACCTTCGTACTGATCAATTTTTGGCTAACGCTGAACATTGTTTAGCCACTTGCCCTACAGGTTGCTTAAAAAATTGTTTTGATAGTAAAACTGCACAGTTTATTTGTAAATTAATTAAAAATAGCGAGGGCGATCTAGACCAAATTATAATTGGCAGTTGTAAAGCCTTTACCCAAGCTGACCCAGCTGATCATACTAAAATGTTCGCTTATTGTAGTGCCTTAACACCAGGTAAGCATTTACTTGGCATCGATACTAATAGTTATCTAGTGAAAAATTTAAATCAGACAGTCTCGCATCATGGCCATGAAATTAGCTGTCAGCTATTATTTGCCCAGTTGATTGGCCACGAACTTTGCCATATTAAGTATCAAGATAATTTAACTGTGACGCTACTCAGTGGCTTAAGCGCCAAAATTGACACAGCTATTTATGAAGCTTTCTGTGAAGAGCGAGCTGATATATTATCAGTTGTAAATTGCCCAGATCCATTAGCTGTAGCCGAATATTTATATGATAATTGCGCCGAGGGATTATATATTCACCGTAAGTCACCCACCTGGCAACAGTTGATTAACGATCTAAAATCTTGTCAGAACAATTAATAAATTACGATCTATGGCCATAATTGCTGTATTTTGTGCTAAATGCCTAGTCGAGTATGCAATTAGCACAAAATAATTCAATAATTTAAATATAAACAGTTAAATCACTAATAAAATTTAATAAATATCCAACTTTCTTGTATTATTAAAATCAAATATCTAAAATACAAGCAACTTATAGTTATTTAAAGATTACTTTCTAAACTAAGATCGGTTTAATTTTATGCTCAGAGCTAAATATCTAGCCCAAATTGAGACTTCTTTCACCGTAAATCCAATTTGTGCCCTCCTGGGTCCCCGTCAGGTTGGTAAAACTACCCTAGCTAAACTGTATCGCGCTAAACATTATGCTGAACCAGATCTAGCTGAATTTTTTGACTTAGAAGACCCTCAAGATTTAGCCCGTTTAGCTAACCCCATGTTAATGTTGCAAAGTATTAATAAGCCACTAATTATCATCGATGAAATTCAACGCTTGCCAGAACTATTTTCCATTTTACGCGTATTAATCGACCAAACTAATCGCCAACAAAAATTTTTAATCTTAGGTAGTGCTTCACGCGAACTAATTCGTCAATCATCTGAAAGCTTAGCTGGTCGGATTAGCTATATCGAATTACCACCATTTACAATCAGCGAAATAGATCAACCAGCAAAATTATGGCTCCAGGGTGGTTTCCCGCTAGCATATTTAGCTGCAACTACTGAGATTAGTTACCTCTGGCGCCAAAGCTATATCACTACTTTTTTGGAGCAAGATATTCCCAATTTGGGTTTTAATATTCCAGCACCACAATTACGCCGCTTCTGGCTAATGCTAGCGCATTATCATGGCCAGATCTTTAATGCCAGCGAGTTAGCTCGGTCTTTAAGCCTTTCTGATCCAACAGTTCGTCGCTATTTAGATATTTTAGCTGGCACATTTATGGTCCGAGTTTTAAACCCCTGGGCCGAAAATATTTCTAAAAGACAGGTGAAATCACCCAAAATATATTTTCGCGATAGCGGTATTTTGCATACACTAGTAAATATTAAAAATTTTGATGAGCTATATAGCTATCATCGCCTAGGCGCTTTCTGGGAAGGCTTTGCTTTAGAACAGATTATTCAAACTTTAGATATGCGACCAGAAGAGTGCTTTTTTTGGGCTACACATGCCGATGCTGAGCTAGATTTGTTGATTTTTAAAGCTGGCAAACGCATAGGCTTTGAATTTAAATATGGCGACCGACCAAGCACCACTAAGTCTATGCATATTGCGCTAGCTGATTTGAAACTAGATCATTTAGCCCTAATTTACCCCGGCGATAAAATTTTTCCATTAACAGAGCAGATTACAGCTTATGGCCTAGAAACGGTTGCTACCGGCGAATTTATAACTAAGCTACAAGTAGCCCTAAAATAATTACAGTAATATTAAAAATTAAACAGGGTGCTAGTTGTGACACTAACGCCCTGTTTAATAACTCAAAAAATAATTTTAAAAATAGTTTATTTAATTTTAGAACGGCAAATCATCTTGGAATGGCGGTTCATCTTTGAATCCTGGCAAATCACCAGACTCTTCATCTGCTAAACGCTCAGCTTTTGGCTTAGCCGCTGCTTTAACTGGCGCCGCTTTTTTAGGTGCGCTAG
>DATEBN010000015.1:0-21802 GCA_035287785.1 Candidatus Babeliales bacterium | reverse complement strand
TTTTGGTTGTAAATAGCCGCCATAAAAATTAAGATTTTAGCAAATTGTTTAGAGATAGATTTACACATAGAGCGTACCTAAAATTAAATTATTTATAACCAGGCTCAATAGTAACACTACAGCAGATAAAATTAAAGTTATGTTTAACTAAATTTAGTTATAATTGCTAAATTTGGTTTTGTGCTATTAGTTTTCTGTTTTAAATAGATTTAGCAATTCATAAACTGAGCTCATATGTGTGACCGCATGGGGGCCACGTAGATTTAATTTTTGATTTTGTGCGACAAAAAAGTTTTTAATACCAAAGCGTTCTGTGTCACTTAAATAGGCATTAATCTGTCCGATAGGTTTGATCTGGCCAGTGAGACTTAGTTCACCCAAAGCAATCGATTTTTCGTTTAATGCTTTTTGAAAATAGCTGGATAATAATGCTAAAGCTATACCCAAATCTACGGAACTGTCATTAAGTTTAAAACCACCACTGACTTTAAAGAAGATATCTTGCGCGCTTAATTTAACATGTAAATATTTTTCTAAAATAGCAGCGATTAAGATTACGCGCTTGTGGTCTACGCCCGTAATAATACGTTGTGGTAAGCCGAATTTGGTCGGAATAGTTAAAGCTTGTAACTCTAAGATTAGTGGTCGCGAGCCCTCAATGGTACTAATTAAAACTGAGCCAGGTGCCAAGTTTAATTCAGCTAATAATCTTTGGTTGATATCAGGCACTTCAACTAGACCATGGGCAGCCATCTCAAAGAAGCCGATCTCATTTACGGGGCCAAAACGATTTTTAACGGAACGCAAAATCCTGGTTTGCCAACTATCTTCACTCTGTAAATAAAAAACGGCGTCGACGACATGTTCTAATGTTTTTGGACCAGCAATGTGTCCTTCTTTGGTAACGTGTGCCGTAATAATAATGGCAATGTTTTGTGCTTTGGCGACTCGCATTAATAGATGCGCCGCCTCTCGAATTTGTGAAGTACTGCCTGAAGATTGGGGTTGTTCCGAAGAATAGCAGTTTTGAATGGAATCTAAAATCACGATATCAGGTTGATATTTTTCAATCGTGCTAACAATGGTTTCTAAACAACCAATATCAGAAAAAAGCAATTTTTGCTCTGGCTGTTTAGGTAGGCGTGCAGAGCGTAACTTAATTTGTTCAGCAGATTCTTCGGTGGAAAAATAAACGACACTGTGATTGTGACTTAATTGCTGGGCGATTTGCAGTAATAGTGTTGATTTTCCGATACCAGGATCACCAGTTAAAATAATCAGTGAACCTGGTACTATGCCGCCACCCAGGACTCTATCCCACTCGTTAATATTGGATAAAAAACGTGGCTTAGGCGTTGCCGAAATTTGTGCTAAAGTTTTTAATTCTGCTGGTGCAGTTTTGTGACGTGTCAGGCTAGCGGTTGGTGAAGTTTGTACGAGTTCAACGCAGTTCCACTCACGGCATTGCGGGCAACTACCTTGCCATTTAGGTAAAATAAAATCACAAAGTGTACAGCGATAAGTCTGTTTAAATGCGCTCATAGTTATAAGTAGGTGAACGATCAATCGCAAAACAGTTACGGCAGCGTGCTTGATAAAACTCTTCTGCGCCCACTAAAATGACCGGGTCATTATATTTAGCCGGTTGATCATTAATTAAACGTTGGGTGAAATGCGCGTTGTCACCACACTTAATGCAAACTGCTTTTAGTTTAGTAGTGTTATCTGCAATCGCCATTAATAGTGGGATACTGCCAAATGGTACACCTCTAAAATCTAGATCTAGTCCTGCGGCAATTACACGCTTACCACGATTAACTAGCGTATGGATGGTGCTCACAATTTCATTAGAAAAAAATTGCACTTCGTCGATGCCAATGACGCTCACATCATCGTCGACCAATTCCAAAATCTCAGTAGCACTACTGAGTGCAAAAGCTTTGAGCTTATTGCCATTATGCGACACGATATAATCGATCATTTTGCGATTATCCAGGCTATGTTTAAACACCAAAACTTTTTGTTGGGCAATTTCAGCACGGCGTAAACGTCGAATTAATTCTTCTGATTTGCCGGAAAACATTGAACCGCAAACTACTTCTAAATGGCCCATTTTGGTTTTTTGGTCTGTCATGGTACTTCTTTTAGTCTGTGAAATAAAATTACAATAATTTTTGTGAATTACATTTTAATTGGTGTTTATAGCTTAGCCAGATTCTAGTCCGGTAGCAATTTTTATTAAATAGTTCTAAAAACTTATTAATTGTAGATTGACGCTTGAAATTTAGCGGTGTATTACTCTATCGAATAGCCTAAAATAATCAGCCTTAAAACAGCTATAAAATAATTAGTGGTCTTGTGATAGAAAAAAAATTATTTAAAAATTTAGCCGTAATTACAATGCCTAAATTTAATATTAAATTTTTACTTTTGGGGTCTTTATATCTATTTATTTATTTATTTCTATTGCTTAATATAACAACTAGTTTTGCATTAAATAATAACAATAATAGTAATGTTAATAATAACATCGCAGTTGATAATAGTAAGAATATTGTCTTTGGCACATTTTCAACGCCCACTAGTGCTGCTGGTCAAAATGTATTTACGCTGCCAGTAACGGTTACTACTACACAAGCACCGATTATAACTTTGTTAAATAATAAAAATAGCGGTCGCATAATGCGGATCATTTGGGTTTGTGCTTCTTCAAGTACAGCCAATGTTACGACTGTATTTAATGTGATTAAAAATGGCGTGCTCGTCGGTAATACTAGTTTTCATTGGTACAGTTCCTATTTTAGTACCACACAACCATCTCAGGCCAGTTTAAATACGACTGCTAGAGGTATATCGCAAGGTACACAACTGCTTTCATTTTTTACAGCTGGCAACAGTTCTAGTAATTTATCACTCTTAAATAATGATGTTATTTTGTTAGTACCAGGTGAAAAAATTACGCTGGCAGCTAATACAACTGCGGGTACATCAGTTGTTGATGTTAGTTTGACTTGGCAAGAATTTAAGCCACCTAATAATAACTAAAATTAAGCTAATTGTTTTTCAGATACTTGTAATTAAACGTATACGAGCAATTTGACTAACTTAAACTAAATGTGTAGATTTTACAGCGCGATTTAAGCACAAAAATTTAGTTAAAATTTGCGAGTAGTAGTGAAGCAAAACAACTGGCAATTAAGTTTAGTTAACTTTCTGATATCTTATTTATCTAGTTTACTGATCTGCCCAATACTAAATAGTGTTACACAAATCCCCCATTTTGGCCCACAAACAACTATCAATAGTGCCCGCTATTATAGACCAGATAATTTTAATAGAATTTATAATAATCGAAGAACTTGTGCTAATTATAGCCCTACTACTAGCTCTACTACTGCGCCTAGCTCTGACACTAATACTAACTATAGCAGTAAGTTTGGCTCACAAAATTTGCAGAATTACCCAGACAGTTATAACCCGTTTGTGCAGGGTGGTCTCAGCGAAATTTACTATAATCTTCGAACTTTTTTAAGTAGCCGATATCGTGAGACACAAGAAACCAAATACCCCTACTTAGCTAAACAGCGCCGTGAACGGGAGCAACGAGCAGATTTACAGCGCGCTGCACGCGCACAAGCTGCTAAGCAAATGATCGCACTAAAACTAGTTCGTGATTACAATCGCCGACTAGATAATCTCAAACCAGCTAGTATAAGCGCAAGTCAGCTAGCGCAAACACAGTTATCAGAGCTACATCAGTATCAATTTAAAATTCCCGAACAGTTCTGTAATGCTAAATTTAATAATCCAGAACAACAGTGGTTGCACACTCAGCAACTCGATATTGTGTGTGAACTGGCTGACCGTGAAATATTTCCTAAAAATACGGTTGGGTTACAAGATTTTTCTGATACAGTGCTCGAAACAGTGTCACTAGCACATCAAGCTAATTGCCAAAATTTAATTAATGTTACTAAAAGTTTAACGGATCTTGCGCAAGATTTTCTGGCACTAGGGAAAGGGCTAATCCAGGGCGGCTATAACTTTGCACAGCATGTTACACATGCCGCTGGCAACTTAATTTTACATCCCATTAATACTACTAAAGCGGTCGCTAATAATATTGCTAACTTAACTAAAAATGTAACACTGGGTTTAGTTAAAACCATGGTGTTACTACTAGATTTTGACCCAGAGTATGCTGAACTTAAATCTCACATGTCAGCTTTACATGATTACAGCAGTGAACATTATCAACAATTTCAAAATTATGTTGAAACGGTACCACGCTTGCAAAAATTGGAACAAATTGGTGAATTTGTTGGTGAACAAACTTTAAACTTGGCGGCTAATTTTTTAACTGGCAAAGCAGTTTCTGTAATTAGTGATTCAGTCATCGCTGCACAATTACATAAAGCTATGACTGTTAAAAAGCAAGCTGATAAAGCTAAGCCTGGTAAAGTTACTTGGTTAAATAAATTTGGTGCTCCTGGTAAAGATGTTGCCCGAACTTTAGGTTTAGTTGTCACAGAAGAATATGAGCTGGTAGAGCTTAATGGCTTAGTTGTTAGCTTTAAAAATAACCCAGCTAATAATAACCAAACTTTATTTAATCACGCTGAAGAATATTTTAAGCATAATCAGTCTGGCAAGAAATCTAAACGTGTATCTGGAGCAGTAAAACCTGCCAATAGTGCGTCACAGAAAGTACGTATTGTTAACACGATGCCTAAACAAGAATTTTTCAAGAAGCCTGAAATTTTACAGGATTACCAAAAAATTGGTTCTGATGATATATGGCGCAGAAAACCTAAAACTAATGGTATTAGTAATGCAGAATTTTTAGAATGGGATGATTTGCATCTTGAGGTTGAAGCTTATGATAGAGGTGGCGATCATTTAGGAGCAATCGATCCTAAAACTAATAAAATTTATAAACATGCTGTTAAGGGCCGTAAGCTTAAAAAAAGATAGAGATTAATTATGCAAAAAAAACGCGATCTTTTATATGAAGTTTATAAAAAAAGCATAACCGACGAGGATGCTCGATTAATATTTGAGAAGGCCCAATATGAATTTCATTATGGAAATTTAGAAATTGCTCCAGGCTTATATTTAAAACTATCATTTGCAGAGTTAACCTTATTGTTATTGTATGGGTTGCCATATTCTTTTATAGCAAAATGGCGGTATGAGGGGTGGCCAACATCATGTACTATGTGCAATAAATCAATAGACGCAGATCTTGATGGTTGGAGTTTTAGTAGATCTTTAAAAGTTGGGGGTGTTGAAATTAAAAACACATTAATATGTCTTGATTGTTGCCAGGTTTTAATTAAAAAATCAGAGAAAGCTGCTGAGCAAAAAATAAAGTGTAAGCGTGATAAATTAAAAAAGCCATAAACAGTAAAAATAAAAAAGTTTATAATTGATCAATCACCAAAATCAAATATCTGTTTCCGGAGTTAATATAAGATGTTTTTTTATAGGGTGACTAAGTATAATCCTAAGAATCGTGATAGTAATGGAATTTATTTGCTCGATGAGTGGACTTTTTATGCGCAGATAGGCACGGTAGTGGCGGGTAAGGTATTTACTTACGAAGAATATTTAGCAGCAGAAAATGCATATGTTGCAGCGCTTATTGTATTTATGAAGTGTAATAATTTAGAAGCTCTTCAAATTGTTAATTTTGAAAATAATTTAAAGTTTAAAAAAGACATTTATTTAAGCGATGAAATGATTATTTTTTTAAAAAAAATTAAAGATGTAGTTAGCGCTAACATAATAGAAGTAGATTTATTGACACGCTTAATTTTAAGAGAAAAGCTGTGGTGCATGTTTACATCAGATGTAATGTCAGTTCGTTTTGGTTGGGATTATTACATGTACATCGGTAGCATTAATAAATGTGAAAAAGGTATTCAAAAAATTGAGCAGCAAGGTCTATTTGTCGAAGAATGTGATTCTTCATACCTAGATGCCTAATTTTCTTCCCCCCCTTGATATTATACGTAAGCGTATTATTATAGTACGTATAATTCATTCTTAAAAATTTAATATAATTAAACCAGGGAGCCTGATTTATGGTGTCTAATAATCTTGGATTTGTACTATTATTTGTCAAAAATGTCACAATCAGCGCTGATTTTTACGGCAAACTTTTTAATCTCAAGCCGGTTGAGCAAGCACCGACCTTTGCACTTTTTGTGCTAGGCAATGGTGTTAAGCTGGGTCTTTGGTCACGTTATACTGCTGAACCATTGGTAATGGCTGAGCCAGGCGCTGCTGAAATATGTTTTAATACTGACGATGTCGATGAGGCTTATGCGCAGTGGGGTAAATTTGGAATTGCGGTAGCGCAAGCGCCGACCGACATGGATTTTGGGCGGACATTTGTCGCACTTGATCCAGACGGCCATCGCATTAGAGTTTTTAAATTACATCCGGAGAGCTAAATTTATGACCCGTTATTGGATCGGTGTAGCTAGTCGTGAACATGTGCAGCGTGGTATTGCTGAGGGCATTTGCCAAGTGTGTCATGGTAAAGCCGGGCCATTAAAGCTAATGTCCCCAGGTGATTGGATTATCTACTATTCGCCAACAAATAAATTTATTTCAGGTAAATTTAACAGTGACCCGTTTAACAGTTGTAAAAAATTTACAGCCATCGGCAAAATTAAGTCACAAGTGCCATATCAGTTTCAAATGGCACCTGATTTTATCCCTTGGCGACACGATGTAGAGTTTTTACCAGCGACGGAGGTTGCGATTGCACCATTAATCGCTAAACTAGCGTTTATAGTTAATAAGCAAAGCTGGGGGTTCCCATTTCGGCGAGGCTGTTTTGAAATTTCAGCGGCTGATTTTAATTTAATCGCTAATAGCATGGGCCTAAGTTTTAATAATTAAATATTTGTGAGCTAGTAGCAGTGCCTAAAAAAGTTAATTTCAGACATATTAGTGTGCATGATGCGCCTGAAGAGAGCCCGGGATTTTTATTATGGTGTGTTAGTGTAAAGTGGCGCACTGCCATCGAAAAAGTGCTAAAGCCATTAGGCTTAACGCATCCTCAATTTGTGATTTTAGCTACCACCGGCTGGTTAACACGTAAGGGTTTATTAGTTAGTCAAATTGATATTGGGCGTAAAGCTGGTCTAGATCCTAATACAACTTCGCAAATTATTCGGGGGCTAGAAAGCAAGCAGTTAATTATTCGTACTCAAACTTTTGATGAGCGTAGCAAAAATCCAGCATTAACAGCAGTTGGTAGTAGCTTATTAAAGCAGGCTCTGCCACTAGTCGAATCTGCAGATCACAAGTTTTTTGCTGTTTTAACACTGACAGAATTACGTGATTTTATTAATATTTTTCAAAAATTAAATTAATTATCCATTGATGATTAATGGATAACTTCAGTTCTGGCCGCTACAGCTTTTTGAGTCACTTTTTTACGCACTATTACCCGAATCTTAGCTGCAGCGACTGCGCGTCTTTCAGCCTGAATTTGATTTTGTTCTAGCAACATAGCATAAGCGCCGTGTACTCGGTGCATTTCTAAATGTTGAGCTTTCAGGGTATCGCGATCAGCTAAATATTGCAGTGCCGTAATTAGGCCGGTAGAACGTAATTTACTGACTTTATTAACACAACGTTCTTCTAATGCTAATCCATGATCATGCGGTATGGCGCTGACAATGATTTGCGCTGTGCGTATATTTTCTTCGGGTCTAGTCTCACCAGCTAAAATAGTAATTGCTTGTTTATAACTAGCGATGGCAGTTGATTGAAATTTACGTGAGTCAGATAGTGCTTTTTTATAAGTTGCTTTAATAGTTTCACCAGTAGCGTCTGCATGCTCCATAGTACGTATGTGAGTGGCATAGATTAATAGCAGACTCAAGATGGTTACTTGTGATTTATTGGTCATGTCAGTATACCCCTTAGCTAATTTACATCCATAATTAATTAGGCAGTATATTGCTAAGGAGTATCGTTTTGCAATTAATATTCCAAAATAATAGATTGGGCTATCTAGCATGAGATAGTTTGTACGTAGCTTTCAGCTTAAAGTTTGTTATAATCGAATAGTATCAAAACTTAATATTAGCTGTTTTAGGGTGATTATAGATGATAAATCAAGCTAAACTTGAAATCAAAACTGAAGATTTAGTGCTTATTGAACGTTCGTTGAAATTAGCGGGGGAAGTGCAGATTTCTGGTGCGAAAAATGCAGTATTAGTGATCATGTTAGCGGTTTTATTAGCCGATGGAAAATCTGTGTTAAGCAATGTGCCAGATTCCGCTGATGTAAATTATGTGATTAAATTATTAGCAGATTTGGGTGCTGTGGTTAATTTTGATCGTGCATTAAAAATTGTCTCGATCGATACCACTAATGTCAATAAATACAGCGTAGATCAGCAGATTATGCAAAAAATGCGCGCTTCGATTTTAGTACTAGGGCCGTTGTTAATGCGACAAGGACGGGCAGAGATCGCAATGCCCGGTGGCTGTGTGATTGGTGGTCGGCCATTGGACTATACGCTAGATAATTTTCGCAGAATTGGAGCAGAAATAAATTTAAGTAATCAGCTGTTGGTAGCACATGCACCACAGGGCTTACAAGCCAAACGAATTGTCTTAGATTACCCCAGCGTTGGTGCTACGGAAAATTTATTGATGGCAGCTACACTAATTTCTGGCACTACGGAAATTATTAATGCTGCGCTGGAACCAGAAGTGATGGATCTAGTGCAAATGTTAGCTAAAATGGGTGCTAAAATTGAGATCTGTGCGCCAGCGACAATTAAGATTATCGGTGTGAGAAAATTAAATCCCGTAGAGTACACTGTGATGTCAGATCGGCTAGAAGCTGGATGTTTATTATTAGCCGCAGCAGTGACGGGTGGCGAAATCTTTATTCCGAATGTTGATCCAAATACGCTCGATATTTTCTTATTTAAGTTAACTGAGATGGGTCATGAGATTAAGACTGAGCGCGGTAAATTTGGTATCTGGTTAAAAGCGACTAATAATCCGAAGGCGGTGTCGATTAAAACGGCGCCATATCCGGGTTTTCCGACAGATTTACAGGCACCGATGACGGCAGCTTTAAGTATTGCTTTTGGCACAAGTGTCATCGAAGAAACGGTTTATGAGAATCGTTTAATCCATGTGCGTGAATTACGTAAGATGGGAGCGCAGATTCAAAATACCGATACTAAGGCAGTGATTACCGGGGTAGAAAATCTGTATGGCACAGAAGTTGTAGCAAGTGATATTCGTGCTTCGTTTGCGCTAATATTAGCTGGTTTGGTGGCGCATGGCCGGACTGTTATGAGTGGCGTAGCCCATTTTAGACGCGGCTATGACGGCATGGAATATAAGTTGCAAAGCTTGGGTGCTAAAATTAGTGTCTGTAGCTTTCAAGATTTGACACCTAAAAATAGTAGTAATTTAGATTTAAATATTTAAAAAGCAGCGGATAGTTCGATTAGCTCTTTAGTAATTTTATACTGGCGTAATTTATTGTAGTCGCGATAGCTAATTTCTAGCAAATCGCTGGCATTGCGATTTGCCGTATCCATTGATCTAAATCTAGCAGCTTGTTCGGCTACCAAAGAGTTAAATAGTACTGATTGAACAGTGTAATTTAAATAACTTTCTAGTAAGTAATTATAGCTTTCTTGTGGTGAACTATCCCAAATATAATCGCTAGTGTGATTAAGTAAATTAACTTTTAGATGGTTGTGTGTCGCTATATCGGTAGATTTATTTGCTTGCTGGATAATATTGGTTGAAATTGGGTAAATTTCAGTTTTTACCGGTTGGTTGATAAAAAAAGTTTCGGACTTGTTACTAAAGCTAGCAATAGTTTGGTAGTGTGTTTGATTTTTAACTATAAAATCAAAAATTTCACGACTAATAATCGCTAGATTATTAATTTTTAAACCCGGATATTCCTGAATAATATTTAGCTTGCGCTTACGTAGCTCTAGTGTAATTTTCTTAGCACCGATACAGATAACCTCATGTGTCATTAAATTGGGGTTAATATTAGTAGCAGTGGGGCTAGATATTGCAGTTTGGGTTAGACTTAAATTATGGTCTACAAAGCGTAGAATTTCAGTGTCGAAGTTGCCGCATAGCCCCTTTTGAGCACCAATAATAATCCAAAGTTGTTTATTACTAGCTGGAGTTGAGCTAGCGACCTGACTAGCAGTGCTATTTTTAGCTTGGCTAGCAATTTGTAACATGTCCAATAGATTGTGTCGGTAAATATCGCGCGAAACCGTTTGCTTTTGTAGCCTAGTGTGTAACGACATAGAAATCAGCTGCATCGCATGCGTGACTTTTTTAATCGTTTCGATGGCCTGAATGCGTTGTCGCATTTGAATTAATTGTGACATAGTCTACTTTTATTTAAGCACAAGTTTATCGAAATACTATTAATCTATAATCTTAGTAGATTAATTTAAGCATTAAATTTTGGAGCGTGCAAATATTTAGGGATAGTTGAACGATAGTGGGGCACAAATGGTCATAATCATAGACGCATATAATTTAATTAAACAGATTTCCGGACAGGATTTTATTGAAGAAGGTTTAAGGCAGCGTTTTATTGATCGTTTATGGCGGTATGCGCGGGCTAAGTCTTTAGAGATTTTATTGGTATTTGATGGTGGAGATGGCTTTCAATATACTAAAAAACCGGTGACTGTTTTTTATTCTGGACCAACTGAGAGTGCTGATGATCTAATTCAAGAACTATTAGATAATTTTGCTATAAAAGCACTCCAGAGCCAAATTTTATTGGTGACTTGTGATCGTGAATTACTGAATATTGCCCGCGATAGTAATATTGAGAGTGTATCGGTTAAGCTATTTTATAGTTATTTGCTGGACTTTGAAAATAGTCGCGAGCTGGTTAAAGTAAAAAAAATTGATCAAGCTAATTATCAGATTTATTCGTCAAGCAACCCAGAATTAAATAAGCTAATGCTAGCTGAAGAGTTAAATTTTACCGAATTAGAAATTAAAGAGCGCGCAGAAAAAAATAAAAATCAGCGCCAATCACACGGTCAGGCTGTTTCTAAGTATGACCGACAGCTTAAAAAGAAAATTAATAAATTATGAAGAGAACTTATAGTTTAGCCCAATTGCCGGAAATTACAGCGCTATTACGGGAAAGTTTGGAGTCACGCTCAATGATCGCTTTAACTGGCCAGCTGGGAGCTGGTAAGACTACCCTAGTGCAAAATTTATTAAGATCATGGGGAGTGCAGGAAGCGATTACCAGCCCCACTTTTACGTATGTAAATTGTTACAAATTAGCTACCGGGTTAATCATTTACCATTTTGATTTATATCGCTTAACAACTTTAGCTAGTTTTTTGGAATTAGGCTTCGATGAATATTTAAGTCAGCCAAATAGTCTGGTGATCATCGAGTGGCCCGAAATTATTGCGCCCATTTTGGAGCAGTTACGGGATAAAGTGCTCAGAATTAATTTAGAATGTTTGGGTGATGGGGAACGTAAGATTACTTTAGGGGAAGACTCAGATGATTAAGAGCCCATTAGAGCAAAAGCCCGATTATTTAGTTTGTATTTGCATGGACGTCATGCGATCGCAAATCGAGCAGGCGATTCAAGCTGGCTGTACTGATTTTAAAAGCTTGTCGCAGGCTTTAGGCGTGGGGACGGGCTGTAATAGCTGCGTAGCAGAAGTGCAAGAAATTTTGCTAGAAATTCTAAAAAATCAAAATATTTGAATTATTTATGTTTTTAAATTGTTTTAGGTTGAAAATCTCGCGAAAAACCAATATTATATTGACAGATCTAAGTAGTTGGGTTTTAATAACTGGCGAGATTCCCGAGCGGTCAAAGGGGACGGACTGTAAATCCGTTGGCTCAGCCTTCGCAGGTTCAAATCCTGCTCTCGCCACCAGTCTTCGCTTATCCGGCGCTTCAGCGTCGGCAAGCTACGCCTGGCGGGCCGGCTGATTTAGTGCGAAGCCTGCGGGAATAGCTCAATTGGCTAGAGCGACAGCCTTCCAAGCTGTAGGTTGCGGGTTCGAGTCCCGTTTCCCGCTCCAATTATTTGGACGTAGATCGTGGTTTAAAATTAAGCTGGTGTAGCTCAGTTGGTAGAGCAGCCGATTTGTAATCGGCAGGTCGCGGGTTCAAGCCCTGCCACCAGCTCCAAATTCATGTAGAGTTATTTGCGTGAAAATATTGTTTTTTTCTGATTTTCATTTAGTATATACCGTATGGAATCACTGCAGACGTGTTCAGCGTAGGTACGCCCACGTAGCTCAGTCGGTAGAGCACTTCCTTGGTAAGGAAGAGGTCACCGGTTCAAATCCGGTCGCGGGCTCCATTTCGTAGGACGTTTTTTATGGCAAAAAATAAATTAATAACACATTTAATGTGTGCAGAGTGTAAGCGTCGCAATTACAGCCAGGTGGCTTCTAAGAAGCGCGTGTCAGGCTCTTTAAAACTGAGTAAATTTTGTTCTCACTGTCGTAAGCATAGTGATCACAAGGAGACTAAGTAGCTTGAGGCCAGTAGCTCTAACGGTAGAGCGGCAGACTCCAAATCTGAAGGTTGGGGGTTCGAATCCCTCCTGGCCTGCCAGAATATTGGTTTTTAGTGCAAAGGTGTTATTGTGTCAGACATTCGCATAAAAAGTTGGTTACAATTTTTTCAAGAAGTTCGCATTGAATTAGCTAAAATGATTTGGCCCAAGTGGAACGAATTTATTGGCGCAACTACAGTTGTGTTCTTGCTGATCTTAGCATTTTCGATCTATTTGGGTGGCGTGGATTTCGGATTGAATTACCTCATGAACAGTGTCTTTAATAAAATTTTCGGAATTGGCTGATAAATGAAACGTTGGTATGTCGTCCAGGTATATGCTGGTAGCGAAGATAGAGTAAAGGCCGACTTGGACTTGCAGATTAAAAGCAAGTTGCTTGAGGATGTTATTAGTCGAGTTTCTATTCCGTCGATTAAACTTAAAAATGTTTTGGCTGCTGGTGCAGAGGATGCGGATCAACGTCTGTTTCCAGGATATATCTTGGTAGAAATGGAGTTGACTCCCGAGGCTGTGCAGCTAGTAACATCTGCACCACGAGTGGTTAAATTTTTGGGTGGCAAAACCCCGATGGCGCTTTCTGATCGCGAAGTAAATCGCATTGTAGAGCGAGTTAAAGAGGGCGTAGTAGCTCCGGTTAATCAGCGTGAGTTTGTAGAGGGTAGCGAAGTTGACATTATTGATGGGCCATTTGCAGGCTTCGTTGGTCTCGTTGAAAGAGCTGATGAGGAGTCTGAGAAGCTTAAAGTTATGGTTAGCATCTTTGGTCGACTTACTCCAGTTGAGTTAAGTTTTGATCAAGTAAAGTAAGACTTTTTGAAGGGCAATTTTGCTATGGCAAAAGATGTAAAGGCGCGAATTAAGTTGTTAGTGGCGGGCGGTAGTGCAACTCCAGCTCCACCAGTTGGTTCTTCTTTGGGACAGCAGGGTGTGAATATTATGGAGTTCTGTAAAGCTTTCAATGCTAAGACTAGTGATCGCAAAGGCGAAACTGTACCGGTACAAATTACAGTTTATACAGATAAGAGTTTTGATTTTGTAGTTAAAAGCGAACCTGCTTCTACAATGATTAAAAAGCGTGCCAAATTAACAAAGGGCGCGGCTAAAACCGGTGCAGAAAAAGTTGGTAGAATTTCTTGGAGTGATATCGAAGAGATTGCCAAAGCAAAAATGATGGACTTGAATGCCAATGATATTGAGCAGGCTAAGAAAATTATTGCTGGTACAGCAAAAAGTATGGGCGTAGAAATTGTTTGATCCTGCGGAGTGTTTTATCTATGGCTAAACATGGTAAAAAATATTTAAAAGTACGCGAAATTGTGGATCAGCAGTTGCAAAATAAGCAGCTGAGTGCATCGGTTAGTGATGTGCTAGGTGAAGTCAAAAAATTGGCGTTTGCTAAATTTGATGAAACCGTTGATGTGCATATTCGTTTGGGAATTGATCCAACTAAGGCTGATCAGTCTGTGCGTGGATCTTTAGTGTTACCTAATAATCCAAGGCGCGTTGCGCGGGTAATTGTATTTGCTAAAGGCGACTTTGCAGAACAAGCAGTTCGTGCTGGGGCAGATTTGGTTGGAGCCGACGATTTGATTGAAAAGATCGCTGCAGGCTGGATGGATTTCGACTATGCTGTTTCGACCCCCGATATGATGGGACAAGTTGGGCGTTTAGCGAAATTGCTCGGGCCACGTGGTTTATTGCCAAATAAGAAATTAGGTACTGTGACTTTTGAAGTTGCAGATATCGTAACTGATCTGAAAAAAGGTCGAGTTTTCTTTAAAAGCGATAAAGCAGGTTTAGTGAATTTTTCAGTCGGTAAAGTATCACAATCAGTAGAAGCTTTGACAGATAATCTTAAAACTTTTATGAAGGCATTGGCTGCGGCTAAACCAGCTTCATCTAAAGGTGTGTTTATGCGTAAGATTATTGTTTCATCTACTATGGGTGTTGGTATGCCATTAGATCCGCAGTCTGTTTTAAGGGTTTAAGATGAATCGTCAAGAAAAAATTGAATTAGTGAAAGATTTACGGCATAGCTTTTCATCAGAAGAATCTTTTTTGGTGAACTATCGTGGTATGACCGTTGCAGATTTGCAAGGTCTACGTAAAAAGCTAAAAACTGCTGGTGGTAGGCTTAAAGTTGCTAAATCCAGATTAATGCGTTTAGCAATTGAGAATGTCGATCGTTCTAGTGGTTTAGAGCCGTACTTAAAAGATCAATTGGCGGTAGTTTTTGCGGATAGCAAGAGTTCATTTCAGGTGATTAAAGCTTTAGATGAATTTAGCAAAGGACGTGAGTCATTTCAAATAGTAGCTGGCATTTTCGATGCTAGATTGTTTGCTAAAACTGACTTAAAGCGCATTGCTACTTTACCTCCGCGTGAAGTGTTGTTATCGCAACTTTGTGGTGCATTAAAAGCTCCAATAGACAACTTAGTGTGGACTTTGCAGGCGCAAACTTCACAGCTGGTTAGTACATTGCAGCAAATTGCTGATCAAAAAGGCCAATAATAGTAATAGTTAATTAATGATAAATTGATTTTTAATCCTGTAGGGAAACCATGTCTAATAAAGTAGCTGAAAACATAATTGAACAAATCAAGATTATGTCTGTTGTTGATTTATCTGAGTTAGTAAAAAGCTTACAAGCTGAATTTGGCGTTTCTGCGGCAATGCCCGTAGCAGCAGCTGCTGCACCAGCAGTATCTGAAGCTCCAGCTAAAGAAGAAAAATCTGAATATAAAGTAACTTTAAAAACTTCTGGCGAGAAAAAAGTAGAAGTGATCAAAGCTTTACGTAAAGTGACTGATATGCCACTAACTGATGCTAAAGCGGCAGTGGACAGTGCACCAACTGTAGTTTCAGAATCAGCAACTAAAGATGTAGCTCATAAAATTAAAGAAGCTCTAGAGGCAGCAGGCGCTACTGTAGAATTATCTTAATTTGATAGTATGTATGGGGCGTGAACAGCAATCTTAGTATTTTGGTGAGGAGCAGACTTAATGTCTCGATCTGATTTGGGGGGTTGGGCTCCGCGTAAGTCTTTTGGGAAACTAAAAGAAGTTGTACCGGTACCTAACCTGATAGAGGTGCAGTCAAAGTCGTTTAACGATTTTGCGCAGCTGGATTATTTGCCAGAAGAGCGTCTTATGACTGGTCTGGAACGTGTTTTAAAAGATGTGTTTCCGATTAATTATGACGATAAAATGTCACTGGAGTATGTGAGTTATGAGCTTGGTGATTGGGCATGTACTTGTGGTGATTTAACCGGCATAACGAATCGTTATAGTTGGGCTTGTTCTGCTTGCAAAAAGAGTGGTTGCTCTAGACTGAATGCTTCGCATAACTGTCCGTCTTGTAAGAAAAAAGGTGTAGCGCGTTATAAGACTTGTGCTAATTGCCTGTCGAGAGTGACAATTAAAACTCCGATGAGCTTAGAAGAATGTCGACTAGCAGGTGTGACATTTCATTTATCGCTGAAAGTTAAAGTTCAGTTGATAACTTGGGATATTGCCGAAGGTGCAGATAGCTCTACACGCACTGTGCGCGATATTAAAGAGCAAGAAGTCTTTTTTGCCGATATTCCAGCTATGACCGATCTTTATGAGATTGCGGACCGGATTAAGCTTGGTAGCAATGGTACGTTCTTAATTAATGGTGTAGAACGTGTAATTGTTAGTCAGATGCATCGATCACCGGGGGTGGTTTTTTCAGTTAGCAAAAAAGTAAAAGATCTACATGGTCAATCATATGTGTTAGCTAGAATTATTCCCATGCGTGGTTCATGGATCGATTTTGAATTCGATAGCAATGACTGTATTTATGTTCGTATAGACAAAAAAAAGAAATTGCTTGGCACTACGTTCTTACAAGCGTTAGGTGTGCCGCGTGAAGATATTCTTGGCTTGTTCTATGGCTTTAATAAGATTTACTGTGAAGACGGTAATTTTTATCAAAAACTAGATCAAGATGCGGTGGGCTTACGTATCGAAGAAGGTATGCTCCCAGAGAAATTAAATTCTGAATTCGTAGGTCGACGTGTTGATCATGAGTTGATCGTTCAGCTAAAAGCTAAAAAAGTTGGCGAATTAAATTTAGACAAGTCACATTTAATGGGTCGAATTTTGGCGCGTGATATTGTTTCACCTGAAACAGGTGAGATTTTAGCGCATCAAGGGCAACCATTTTCAGAAGCATTATTTATAGATCTAAAAAAAGTTAATTTAAATTTCGATTTAGTTGTACCATCTGGCTATGTTTCTAGGCCGACGATCGCGACTACTTTAACTAATGACAGTTGTTTTACGCAAGAAGAAGCATTACTAGAGTTACACTCTAAGGTATGGCCGGGAGACAGTATTTCTTCCTACAAAGATGTTCTTCAGCGTCTAAACGACTTATTCTTTTCTTCGCGTGTTTATGATTTAACTAAAGTTGGTCGCATTAGGATCAACCGTAAATTAAATTTAGCTATCCCGGAAGATGTTACTTGCTTAACCAAAGAAGATATTTTTGCTACGGTCCGTTATTTAGTCAATTTACGGGAACGCAGCGAAGGTGAATTAGATGATATCGATCACTTAGGTAATCGACGCGTGCGCTTGGTTGGTGAACTATTATGTAACCAGTTATATCTTGGTTTTTCAAGAATTGAAAAAGTAGCTAAAGAACGCTTTAGATTGCGTGAATCACACGGCATGATGATGCCGCAAGATTTGTTAAATGTGAAGCCAGTCGGCGCTGTAATCCGTGAATTTTTCGGCACAGGTCAATTGTCACAATTTATGGATCAAACTAATCCATTAGCTGAAATTGCACACAAGCGTCGCTTATCTGCCCTCGGGCCCGGCGGCGTAATGAAAGATCGGGCTACTACCGAAGTTCGTGACGTACATATTTCGCACTATGGTCGTATTTGCCCCATAGAAACACCTGAAGGTCAGACGATTGGTCTAATTTCTTCGTTAGCAACTTATGCCATGGTTAACGATCTTGGTTTTATTGAAACTGCGTATCGCGTAGTTGATGATGGTAAAATTAAAGACGAAGTAGCTTTCTTAGATGCATTTGAAGAGTCTAAACAGTTTATTGCACAAGCTAAAGCTTCCGATGAAAACGCAAAAAAATTAAACAGTGATGTTGTTTTGTCGCGTCATGAAGGTAACTTTATCTATTGTGATGCTAAAAAAATTAACTATATCGATTGTTCTCCTAAGCAGTTGGTATCAGTCGCAGCAGCCTTAATTCCGTTCTTAGAACATGATGATGCGAGTCGCGCTTTAATGGGCGCGAATATGCAACGTCAGGCTGTGCCACTGATCAAATGTGAATCACCAATTGTAGGCACTGGCATGGAAGCAGATGTTTGTCGTGCTTCTGGCGGTGTTTTGATGGCTAAGCGTTCTGGTGTAGTAGAATATGTTTCGGCAGAAAAAATTATTGTTTCGGTTGACGAGGCAAATTTTGAAAATCCAGATGATTGGGTTGCTAATGCCGTTGATATTTATCACTTAAAGAAATTTAGACGTTCTAGTTATAGTACGTGGATTCATCAGACGCCTGTGGTTAAACAGGGTCAACGCGTTGCTATCGGCGATATTATGACGAGCGGACCAGCGATTAAAGACGGTGAGTTGGCACTAGGCACGAATGTGTTAGTAGCATTTATGCCATGGCATGGTTACAACTTTGAAGATGCGATTGTAATTAGTAAGCGCTTAGTAGCTGAAGATGTGCTGACGTCAGTAAATATTGATGAATATGTGGTCGATGCGCGTGATACTAAACTCGGACCTGAAGAGATCACCCGTGATATTCCAAATGTTAGCGAAATCGTTTTAGCTGGCTTAGATGACGATGGTATTGTGCGTGTAGGTACACGTGTACGACCTGGTGACATCTTAGTTGGTAAAGTGACATTAAAGGGCGATGTCCAGTATTCACCAGAAGAGCGCTTATTACGAGCAATCTTTGGTGAAAAATCACGTGAAGTACGTGATACTTCATTGCGTGTACCGCCTGGAGTAGAAGGCACTGTAATCGATGTGCGCTTATTCTCACGTAGCGGTATTCGTAAAGATCGTCGTTATAAAGATGTCGTAGCGTTAGAGCAACAAAAAATTGAACATGAATCAGCTAAGCAAGTTGAGCTCCTGAATCAAATGGTGATTGCTAAAGTGATTGATTTGCTCAGTGATCAAGTGCCAGGCAAAAAAACTGCTGCCAGCTTATTAAATAAGACTGTTTATGATCGCGCAGCATTGCAAGAGCTAGAAGTTGAAAAACTATGGGCACTGAATACTAAAGACGATGAAATTAACGAACAGTTAGCGCGTTTTAAAACTGATCTAGAAACGCAAATTAGTATCTTGGGTCGCTTAAAAGATGAACGTATTGCTCGCTTGAAAAAAGGTGATCCGTTACCATCTAATGTGATCAAAATGGTAAAAGTGTACGTTGCATCACGACGTGCGATTTCGGTCGGTGATAAGATCGCTGGCCGCCATGGTAACAAAGGTGTGATCTCTACGATTGTACCGCGTGAAGATATGCCATACATGGCAGATGGTACGCCGGTAGACGTAGTTTTGAATCCGATTGGTGTACCATCGCGTATGAACGTTGGTCAAATTCTCGAAACTATCTTGGGTCTCGCTGGTCGTAAATTAGGGCAAAATTTAGCTGCTGTAATTAACGAAAAGTCTGAAGCGGCAGTGCGTAAGCTATTAGAAGATTACTTTGGTAAAGAGTTTATTAATAACTTTGAAAAAACTAATGGGCACGCTGGTTTACAAGAATTAGCGCAATTGGTGGCCAAAGAAGGGGTTAAATTTAGAACCCCAGTGTTTGATGGTGCTTCTTATGAGAACGACATTCAGCCAATCTTGCGTCAATTAGGTATGTCTACTGGTGGAACTTATCGTTTATATGACGGTCGTACCAGTGAACTATTTGATCAACCGGTAACAGTTGGTTGTATGTATATGATGAAATTAAATCACATGGTAGACGATAAGTTACACGCTCGTTCGGTCGGACCTTATTCACTAGTTACACAGCAACCATTAGGCGGTAAAGCGCAATTTGGTGGCCAACGATTTGGTGAAATGGAAGTTTGGGCATTAGAAGCTTATGGGGCAGCTTATACACTACAAGAGTTACTGACTTATAAATCAGATGACGTAGTTGGGCGCCATAAAGTTTATGAAACGATTGTGCGTGGTGATGGTGATGAAATTCCAGATCCAGGTTTACCAGAATCGTTTAACGTATTGGTTAAAGAGTTCCAGAGTTTAGGGTTGCAGGTCGATTTATTTAAGACCGGCAAGGAGGAGGCTAATGGATAAACGAATGTTGTTGCGCTTTAAAGAAAGCATTGGAGCAACACAGTTTAATGCGATTAAAGTTAGTTTAGCTTCTCCAGAGAAGATTCGTGCGTTGTCATACGGCGAAATCAAAAAAATGGAGACTATCAACTATCGTACTCTCAAGCCAGAAAAAGATGGTTTGTTTTGTGCACGTATTTTCGGCCCAGTAAAAGATTGGGAATGTAATTGCGGCAAATACAAGCGGATGAAACACCGTGGTGTGACTTGCGAAAAATGTGGTGTAGAAGTAATTCAAGCGCGTGTCCGTCGTGAACGGATGGGGCATATTGAGCTTGTAGCACCAGTTTGTCATATTTGGTATCTCAAAGGGATTCCGAGTTACATGGGTCTGGCATTAGATATGTCAATTAAAGATCTAGAGCGTGTAGCTTATTTTGATTCTTATGTGGTAATCTCTCAGGGTAAATCGCCATATGCGCGCAAAACGCTTTTAAGCAGCGCTGAATATGATAACTATGTCATGGGACATCCGCAAGATTTAGAATTTAGAGCAGAAATGGGTGCCGAGGCAATCCGCGAAGTTTTGAAACTAATCGATTTATCAGCTGAAATTGCGCATTTGCGAGCAGAATATCAGGGTTCAACTTCAGTGACTAATCGTCACAAAATCATTCGTCGTATTCGAGTTTTATCTGGTTTCCTAGATTCGAACACTACGCCTGAATTAATGATTTTAGAAGTATTACCGGTATTACCACCAGACTTACGACCTTTGGTGCCTTTAGAGGGCGGTCGCTTTGCTAGTTCTGACTTAAACGAACTTTATCGTCGAGTTCTAAATCGCAATATGCGTTTAAAACGTTTGATGGATATCGAAGCGCCTTCTGTGATTATTAAAAACGAAAAACGTATGCTGCAAGAATCTGTGGATGCGTTAATTGACAATGGTCGGCGTGGGCAGCCCGTTAAAGGTTCTAATAAGCGTGCACTAAAATCGCTGAGCGAAATGTTGCGTGGTAAACAGGGTCGTTTCCGTCAAAATCTACTTGGTAAACGCGTAGATTATTCTGGACGTTCAGTGATTGTAGTTGATCCAGAATTAAAACTGTCGCAGTGTGGCTTGCCAAAAATTATGGCATTAGAACTATTTAAACCGTTCGTGCTAGCTGAATTGGTGATCCGTGAATTAGCTGCTAACTTACGTGTTGCTAAGCGTATGGTTGAAAACATGGAAGCAATTGTATGGGATATTTTAGAAGCGGTCGTGCAAGATAAAGTAGTCTTGTTAAATCGTGCCCCAACTTTGCATAGACTTGGTATTCAAGCATTTTATCCAATCTTAGTAGATGGTAAAGCGATTAAGATTCACCCATTGGTTTGCGCTGCATTTAATGCTGATTTCGATGGTGACCAAATGGCGGTACATGTGCCATTAAGTCGTAGAGCTCAGTTAGAAAGCAAAACGTTGGTTTTAGCAACTAATAATTTATTATCACCAGCTAATGGTAAACCGTTAACTGTACCATCACAAGATATGGTACTAGGTTTACACTACATGACTAAAGGTCGTCGTGGTTTAAAAGGCGAAGGTTCAGTTTTTGCCGATGTGGACGAAGCGATTCAGGCTTTCCAATCTAGCGAAGTTGAGCTGCATTCACGTGTGAAATTGCGCTTAAGTGATCACACGATTGTTGATACCACAGTTGGTAGAGTTGTGTTATTTAACAGCTTGCCAGCAGGTTCAGATCTAAGCTGGGTAAATTTTGTAGTCCGTAAAACCGATATTGCGAAATTAATTGGGATAGTTTACCGTAAATTTGGTCCTGATGTGACGGTAGAAACACTTGATAAAATCAAGAAACTAGGCTTCTA
>DATEBN010000014.1:0-4539 GCA_035287785.1 Candidatus Babeliales bacterium | reverse complement strand
ACACAAAACCAAATCGAAATTTTAGCTGGCGGAATCTCTAAATATAAACGAATTCGCATCGATAAAGAGCTTAGTTGGCTAGAATTATTAAAAATTTTAGGTTTAGCACAACAACAAACTGTTTTTAGGAGTAATTAATGCCCTTTTTTCAGTGGCGTGGGGTGGGCCTAGATGGTGAAATTAGATCAGGGCGGGCTTTTTCTGAAAATATTTTGGCTTTAGAACAGTTATTATTACAGCGTGAAATCGGTTTAATCGATTATCATGATTTAGAGCTAGTTGATCCTGATCAAATTAAGTTACCTAGCACAGCGCAGCAGTTACAATTTTTTCGCGAACTATTAGTTTTATTAGATGCCGGTTTACAGTTGCCGAGGGCACTAAATTTTTTAGGTGACCAGCTCGCTGATGATCGACTACAGATTTTAGTTTTAATTTTAGCGCATGATGTTCAGCGCGGTTTGAAATTTAGCCAGGCGTTAGCTCGTTACCCACAATATTTTAGTATTTTAATTCAGCAATTAATTATGGCTGGTGAAAATTCTGGTCATTTAGCCGATGCGTTACGCTATTTAGTAGTTTATTTAGAAAACTGGCGTGAATTACAGCAAAAGTTGCGTTCTGCGCTCTTAATGCCGCTAATTACTTTAATTATTTTTCTGGTGATTACGCTATTTATATTTCTGGCGATTATTCCGATGTTTGCCACAATTTTTACAGCTGCTGGACAGCAGTTGCATGCCACTACGCAGATAATTTTAGCGGCTAGTAATTTTTTACGTAGTCGACAGGTATTATGGCTATTAATTGGGCCTTTAACAGCTTATTTGATCTTTAATGTTAGTTATCAAACTAAGTTAGGACGCGCCAGCTGGGATAATTTAAAATTATGGTTACCGGTTGGGGGTGTTTTCGCTCGTTATACGGCCCTATTGCATTTTTGGCAGACATTAGCGCTGTTAGCACGGGGTAATTTGCCATTTCCAGAGGCCTTTAAGTTGGCAGTTAGCGTGGTACAGAATTCTATCTTAGCGCAAAAGCTAACTAAAGTAGCGCTATTAATCGAGCAGGGCTTTAGTCTTAATCAAGCATTAGAGAGTGAATCGCAGTTACTGTTACCAGAAGTCTTAGCGGTGATCGGGGCGGGTGCAGAGTCGGGTGATTTAGTGGTGATGAGCGAACGGGTAGCGCTGATTTATAACCAACGTTTAGCACAGCTACTTAAATTTACCTTAGGAGTTTTGCAGCCAGCTTTAGTGATTATCTTAGGTTTATTGGTAGCACTCTTAATTTTAGCGGTCTATTTACCCATGTTTGAGCTGCCAAATCTAGTCGTAATTTGATTTAATACAAATAAACAGCCTGGCACCGGGAGGCACCAGAACTGTTTATCTGTATACAGTTTGAATAGATTGAAGAGCTGATGATAAAATTACTTAGAACATCATGTTGTCGTCAGCGGCTTTCTTTTTCTTCTTACCGTCTGACTTTTTCTTACTATTTTTGTCTGATTTATGATTGTCTTTTTTTTCTGCGCTACAGCTGCTACCGCAGCTTTTACAGACTTTTTCTTCAGCTACACAGCTGCTACCGCAGCTTTTGCAAGTATGTTCTCTTTTGGCAGCTGGCTCATTTTTATTACCACAGCTGTCACAACTAGAACAATCTGCTAAGGCAATATTGCTATAACCAACGCCTAACGCTAATAATAACGCTAAAACCAAACTTTTTTTATTCATTACGAACTCCTTTTTAGGGGTTTTTAGGCCCTGTAAAATAAAATAACAACTACTACTAAGACTTAGTATTATAAATTTAATTGCCGAAAATCAAGGGTTTTATCAATATTTTACTTTAAGTTTAGGTCTAAGCCTGAAAAACTCTGGCTATAATTGACGTAAAAGTTGGTTTAGAGTACTATTTTGAGGTTAAATTTGCCGGGGTGGCGAAATTGGTAGACGCACGGGACTCAAAATCCCGCGGTGGTAACATTGTGCCGGTTCGAGTCCGGCCCCCGGCACCATCCTACGCTTATCCACCCTTCGGGCTTGGCAAGCTACAGATGGCGGGGCCAGGCTTTGAGGGAGTTAGCGCATGCAAAGCTGTATTTTCTGTAAAATTGTTGCCCGTGAGATACCCAGCTTAATTGTCGCTGAAACTGACCGGGTACTAGTTTTTAAAGATATTCACCCTAAAGCTTCGATTCACGATCTAATTATCCCTAAAAAGCATATCCAAGATGTTCAATCACTAACTAGTCAAGATAGCGCTGTAATGGGCGAAATTATTTTAATGGCGCAGCAGTTAGCACGTGAGCTACCAGGGTCACAATCTTTTAGGTTAGTATCTAACAATGGTCCGGCGGTTCAGTTAGTATCACATTTACATTTTCATTTTTTAGCTGGCAAAAATTTGCCTGATTTTTGATTTGAAACTTGCAGTTATTTTCAGTGTAAATTAAGTTGTAAAAAATAACTTGTATTTAAGTGATTAAATTATTAGTAATTAATTATTAAAATTTAAATTATTTACGCTGGGATTTTTTAGTATGAAGCACAAAAATTTTAGGGACTATATTAGCGCCCTAACAGATCCTTTTTCGCAAGCCATTTTAGTAGTTTTTACCTTCGTGATAATTGCGGGTATTAGCTATTATTCATTAATTACGTTTAGAAATTTTGATCCGACACCTGGATTATCTATGCCGGCACCGACGGTTAAGCAATTAAATGTGCGCACGGGCTTACTAATTAATAATTTTTTAAAGTTTGATGTTGTTAAAAACGATTTTGAAATCGATGCCATTTTATGGTTCGAATATGACCCAAAAGAAGTATCTCTGGACGAGTTAAAACAGTGCTCTTTTAGTAAGGGTAAGCTATCTGATGGTTCATCTACGTTAGTTAATTGTGTACCTAAACTGGAAAAAAAGGGCGACCTAGAGCTGGCGCGATTCAATGTTAAATTAAATTTTGTGACTAATATTAACTATCGCATGTTCCCGTTTGATAATCATCGCATGTATTTAATCTTAAATAATCGGCATTTAACTGAAAAGCATGGGGCGGAGGTTTTATTTACCATTGATCCTGATAATTTTATAGTCTCCAAAGATATTTATACTCCTGGCTGGCGTAAAATTTTTAGTAGTGTGCGTTGTGGTTATGCGGTTGATAATTTAGATCCCAAAAACGATATCTCTACACGCTATCCGAGAGCTATTTTTGAGATCGATTTCGTTAATAATAGTATCAAAGATATCTTGATTATTATTTTACCATTATTTATTGTTTTTTTTATGGCACTACTATCTTTTTATCTCATGGAGCATGATACGCGTAACTCTGAGATGCGTGCTCTCGTAATCTCTTCATCGGCAGCATCCGCACTTTTAAGTTATAGATTTGTGATTTCATCGTTGGCGCCAGCCGTCGATTATTTTATGTTTATTGACCATATTTTCAATGTATTCTTAATCTGTTTATTTGTGATTTTCTTACTAAATTGTTTTTACTTAGATGGCGCACCAAGACGTCGAGGGGAACTGGTTTTAGGATTCCATCTAGTTTTGATTGTTTCTTGGGCATATTTTTTATATGCTTGGGGCGCATAAATTTTAAACAATAATGTTTTAGTTGCAGGAGTAAGTATGCAACTGCTGATACCACTAGTATCTTTAATATTGTCAATTTTTGCGATCTGTGTAATGAGCTATGTGGCTTTAGCAACTGCTATTGGGCCATGGATCGATCCCACGCTGGTATTATGTGCGACGCTTTTAATTAGATTTATTTTTCGACAAACCACCGCTAACTCTAGTAATATTGCGCTGGCTGTGATTTCTAGTTCAATTGGCGGTATCTTGGCTACAGCGCTAGGGTTCTCTTTCCCGACTTTATATTTTTTAGACCCGGTAATTTTTAAAGCTTGGATGCGCGATCCATTATATTTTTCGTTAATCGTCAGCTCGCTGTGCTTAGCTGGCGGCTTGTTTGGTTTTTGGATTGCCAATGTCATCGAGCGTAAGCTGTTAATTGAGCAGCGGTTATTATTTCCAGTCGGTTTTTTAGTTAGTCGCATGATCGCCGCTCAGAATCAAGTACAGAAAGCCAAAGAGCTTGGTATCGGCTTAGTTTCGACTTTTGTTTTCTGTGCCATTCAGAAATTTACGATTTTAATTCCCAAATTTATAATTTTATTACGCTCTTTTAGTATTGGTGTGTTAACAACACCGCAGATCAGATTTGATCTTATGCCGCTAAGTTGGGCGGTGGGCTTTGTAACAGGGCATGTCGTGGCTGTGCCACTATTAGTTGGGGCGGTTACTAAGCTAATAGTAACTGATTTTATAGGGGTGCAGCTCTTTCCGCATGTTTCTATCGACGCTTTTACACTGGCTTTTTGTAGTGGCATGGTACTAGTTAGCACAGTCATGAGCTTAATTAAAGCTCCAATCTCACTTTGGCAAAATCTGATTACTCGTATCACGCGTAAAGATTTACTAGTTGACCGTAATTTAGAACAAGAATTATTGGGTAA
>DATEBN010000013.1:0-2027 GCA_035287785.1 Candidatus Babeliales bacterium | reverse complement strand
TATCTGATAGCATGCTCACACCTAATGGTTCGATACACCCCTACGGGGCACTCACCACGAACGTATCTTAAAACAAATACCTTTTTTACGTTCGTCCCGAAGCCTGTCGAGGGATGCTGCGGGCGTAAAAAGTTCTAACTTATCGAGGGATCTAAAATAACCCTAATTCATTAACAGCATCCGGAAATTTAATTGATCCATCAGGCTGCTGATAAGTTTCCATTAAAGCTACCAATAATCTTGGCAATGCCAACGAAGAGCAATTTAGTGTATGTACTAATTTAGTAGCATCTTGCTGGTGCTTTTTATATCTAATTTTACCACGTCGTGACTGAAAATCGGTACAATTACTACAAGAAGAAACTTCATAATAAGCATTCTGTCCAGGCATCCAAACTTCGATATCAAAAGTTTTAGCTGAAGCAAAAGAACAATCTTGGGCTGCTAATAAACTAATTCGATAGTGTAAGCCCAGCTTTTGTAAAATCTCTTCGGCGCATTTAAGCATTTTTAATTGTTCAGTTTCAGAATATTCTGGCTCACAAATTGAATATATTTCAACTTTCTCGAACTGGTGAATTCTAATTAAACCCTGCTCAGCAGCCCCATAGGTGCCGGCTTCACGCCTAAAACAGCTAGTCCATGCCGTCATACGAATCGGTAATTGCTCAGCTGTTAAAATTTGATCACGGTAAATATTAGTTAAGTTTACTTCTGAAGTGGGCGTTAAATATAGATCATCACATACCGAGAAAACTTGATCCCTAAACTTGGGAAAATTACTAGCTACTTCTAGTGATTTTTCGTTAACTAAATAGGGTGGCATAATGGGTGTAAAACCATGCTTAATATTATTTTTAAGCATAAAGATCATTAAACTATAAACTAATTTAACGGCATCGCCTTGATATAAAGCAAAGCGCGCTGCGGTCATTCTAGTCGCAGCTTTAAAATCAAACCAGCCTAAAGCTTCACCTAACTCGGTGTGTTTTTTAATCGGGAAATCAAATTCTGGTTTAACACCCCACTCCTTAATCACTTTATTAGACTCTTTAAAGCCCTCTGGCACAATATCCTGTGGCACATTAGGGCAACCTAATGCTAATTTTTCAAACTCTATTTGCGTAGCTGCTAGTGCTTGTTCTAAACTTTTAATCTGCTGACCAACCGCAATCGATTGTTCGCGTAGTTCTGGTGTGATACCAGCTTTAGCTACTTCTGCTAAATTATTTTTTTGGGCCCGTAAAGCTTCAATCTGTGAATTTTTTTGACGCACTTCTAAATCTAAATTTAACAGCTCATCGATCTTAAAATTAGGTTCTTTTTTTAATAACGCTGCGCGTACTGCTGGGTTATCACGTAGTAGATTTATATCGATCATAATTCTCGCTATTCCAAGTTAATTTCTAAAAGTAAAACTCTTAATTTAAGTCCCGTAAAATACCATTATAATACTCAAATTTTTTTTATAAAAAAAGAACCACTTTTACAAATGGTTCTTTTTTAGACGAGTTAAACTCTTAGAGGCATTCATCATGCCCGATATTTTTTGATCAGTCTTAGAACGATCTAACGACTTCTCGTAGCTGTTTGCCAGCTTTGAACTTAGGCACACGGACCGCTGGAATGTCGATACGCGCTTTAGTTGCTGGGTTAATCCCCTTGCGTGCAGGACGACGGCTCAGTGTAAAAGTACCAAAACCAGTTAAGGCAACTTTGTCACCTTTTTTGAGCGTTCTTTCAACGATGCGGATCAACGACTCGATCACACGAGTAACATCTTTTTTGCTAAACGCGGTTTCCTCGCTGAGTGAATTTATCAATTCTGTCTTGTTCATAATTTTCTCCTATGAGATCTTATGAGGGTTAGTAATATGTAAAAACTGCTTATGACAATTCCGGTTACACACAAAATCCCGCAATTACTATTTTTAATAAAAAACACTTGCATGCAAAACAGAAAAGTCACTAACGTATGATAATTTCATTTAGCTAATTGTCAACACAATTATTTAGCAATTGTTGAA
>DATEBN010000012.1:0-19734 GCA_035287785.1 Candidatus Babeliales bacterium | reverse complement strand
CTCAACAACCGCAACTACCCTAACTAACTCTGGCCCATGGCTTGCTATAAAAGCTTTAATCGAAGGTGCATAAACAGAGGTAACCGTATTGAGTCTTTCCGCAAAACCAATATGTGTCCTATTGAAACCGCCAGTTTGATCACTGGCCGGAAAGCGTGCTTCAAGCGCTGTATAATAATCACTAACTAGCGGTTTAAACATGTTAACGCAGCTTTCATGCGCACAGCGACTATGTCGACTAAACCAAAAAACGTCGGCCCCCGGCAGCTTGCAGATGCCACAGCCTTCAGTATCATATAACTTTCGTATAAAATGCTTCAAGCATTCTCGCTCTGCTGCGAAATCTTCTCGCTCCACTGTGCTGTTTTTTGCTGCACCCGCGCCATCTTTTACGACACCTGAACCATCGGCGCTGTTTATCACAGATCCACTAATTAAACAGGTTAAAATTAAAATTAATTTTTTTATCATACATGACCCTAAAAATGCAATTGTTTAAAATGAATAATTCTATGTAGATTAATTTATTTGTTTAAAATTATCAATTTCAGCTGCTGATATAGGATCAAGCTCATATGAGCACTAAAGTTATAACAATTAAGGGGCCCACTAAGAACCCTTTAATACAATCAACTGTGATTACTTATCTGCTACCAAAAAGTTTTAATCATATAACTTGCTTGAGAGAAAAGAAAACTCGTTCTTTTAAGCTAGTCTTGATTGATTTAATGACTATAATTGGCATACTTAACTCAAATTTTAAAATTATAAGCTTGAAAATATTCCAATGTTTAAATCAATCTTTAAATTAAGTTTTAAAAGCACTTTAATGGCCATATTGCTACTAGTGATTTCGACAATTTATAGTATTGATACAACTGGCAAGAATAAGTTTAAAACGCATGACAACAATTTTTTACTCTTAATTGGTGAACTAATCAGCAAGCGTGGTGTAGCCGAAAAGTTAGCCGATAGAAATACTAATTATACCAATTTTGCTGAGAGTTATGTGACACGCATTCATGAAGACCAAAGAGCAGCTATTAGTTCACCTTTAGGATCAGCTTGTGTACATATGTTTGAGCAATTATCCAAATTAGCCGAAGCTGATAAAACTCCTGCAGCGCCAATATTTAACTACGCCAAAAATTTTTTCCAACGCCTGACGCAATTTGATACCGAAATAGCTACTCTGACTGAAAAAATCGCAACGCTTACTGATGAAAAAGAGCAAACTCCCTACCGGGATACCATTAAATTACTAATCCGAGATAAAAATCAGCTGCGCGAGCAACATCCTAAAGTTAACCATTTAGTCACTTATATTAGCACGTTCGAAGCAGTTTCTAAAGATGGTTCGCGCATTATTAAACCAGATCCAAAAAAGTTTTTAGATTTTATGGACACGCTAGAACATAAATTACAAGCCGACGCATTAGCTAATATTGGCAAAATAGATGCTTAAAATTAAAATTTTGCTAAGCTTAAATTTGTTTAAAGATAGCTAAAAATAACTGGGGATTTTTCGTGCGCAAGTCTACCAAAATATATCTATTAATATGTACAAGTTTATACTGTACGCAGCTCCCAGCTATTGGCCCACTTAACCCAGTTTTATGGGAGCATCTCAAAAGCCGGCGAACTAAGCCGGCCGGATCAACCATCCCAGTTGTTTCTAGGGCAAAATTAACAACGCCAACAACTACAATCATACCGGTAAGTTTAACTAGCCAAACTGTAAGCACTAGAGATTACGAAGAGCTACTTTTTTTACTAAGCGGGCCATTTCAATAAATTTAAAGCCAAAATTCAGATGTATACCTCCAATAATATCTATAATATCTACTAGACTAATTAACCATAAATCAGCTATTTAAATTGACGACAGTTGCGTTATTAAGCATTTTTGGCATACTTAATCTAACCTATAAAATTACAATCTTGAAAGTATTACAATGTTTAAACAATCTTTAATTGCACTTTTTTTAGTAGCTACACCCGCAACTTATGGCATGTATGGCATGCTCAGAAGAGCCAAGAGCATGAAACCTGAAGTTACTGTATCAATCGAAGAACCTCGAAGCACTAGCGATGAAAAAGAAAATTTTCACGCAATTGTGCAAAAATTTGAAAATCTTGCCGGTGAATTATTTACTAAGGAGGGCGTCGCTGAAAGACTTGCCAAAGATGATTCAATTTATGTCCCGTATACTGATGGCCTTTTGCAGCATGTTCGAAGTAATCCGGCAGCTGCAGCTTCCTCACCACTAGGATTAGCAACTACGCTTATGCTAAGCCGTGCTGAAAAACCAACCGAAACTCCCCCGCTTTTTAGTCAAATTACCACATTCTTTACTAGCTTTAACTTGGTTGAAATTGATCAAACAATAGCCCAAAACTTAGAGAAAATTCGTGCATGTAAAAGTGAATTTGAAAAGCGCAAATTAAGAGCTGCCAATAGAAATCTGCAAGAGCGCCTAGATGCAGCAATCTCCAGAGACCCTGTAGCTGCCCCACTAACTCGCCACTTACAAACCAAATACAACCGAGAACAAGCGCTATTGTTTTTAAAATTAATGGAAACTACTGAAACTAAATTGCGCGCTGGTCACGAGGACGCTTTAACTACCGGTGCATAACCCCAAAGGGCCATGCTCGCTTTAATGCGCGCATCTAGTGCGTACTGAACAGATTAAAATTTACCGCGATAGATCCTGCTTAAGACTAATAAGATTGCAAAACAAACGGCTGTACCAGCTGCAAACGAGCAGAGCACATTAGTTAATAAACTAAATTTAAATAGTGCCCCTGAAACAATATAAGCCACTAATGTACCAATAATCGCCGGGGTAGCATAAAACATCTGCGTCTTAATATGATCAATTAAATAAGAGCCACTGCTACTAGCAGACATAACAGTCACACCCGAGACTGGTGAGAAATGATCGCCGGCTGCTGCGCCGGCTAAGATCGCCCCTAATGACGGCAATAAAATGGCAATCGCTGCACCAGACACTGGAATCTGTAGCTGTAATAAAGCTACGATCATCGGCACTGTTAAGGGCGTAACTACCGCCATGGTACCCCAGGCTGAGCCAGTCGCTGCGGCTACTAAAAAAGCGACTACAAAGATCATGGCCGGCAAAAATATTAGATCTATATGACTAAGTAATAAACTAGCTAAATAGAAACCAGTCTGTAAATTATCCCGTAAAATCGCACCAAAGAGGGCTGCGATAATTAAAATTAAAATGGCCATCACCATGAGATTTATACCGTCGGTAAAAATTTTAGGTAACTGATTTAAATTTAATTTATTGCGCCAAAGTGCTAGCAAAATGCTGAATATCAACGAGCTTAAAACCGCCCAAAATAAGATCGGGAATAAACTGTATTTTTGTTGAAAGATCGCAATAATACTAGTTTGTGAACCACCAAATAACCAATAGTTACCCTGATATAAGATTCCCAAGAAAATTAGTGTGATCAGCGACAAAATCGGGAACAGGAAGTCTGTTAACGAACTATTAGCGCTATTTAATTCCTGATCGCCAGCTGCAATAATCGGCTCTTGCCCACCAAACAGATTGCCAGTCTTAGCTGCAATAGTTTCGTGTTTGTGCATTAAACCAAACGAAATCTCTTGGTAAATAATAAACCAAATCGCCGCTAGCATAATAAAAGAGTAGAACACAAATGGGATCACTTGCAGAAAGATATTATACGGATCTGCTACTATCAACTGCCCAGCCCCAGTATGTAAATTAATGCCCGCTTGATCAAACTGACTGACAATCACACCTACCCAGCTAGAAATCGGTGCAATAATCGCCAATGGTGCTGGTATCGAAGCTAAGATAAACGCTAATTTAACTTTTGGAATTTTCAGGCGATCCGTAATTGGTCGCATAATATGACCAACAGTTAAGCAACTTAAATAATCGTCGATAAAAAAACAGCAGGATAATAACACAGCGGCGTATTTGGCGGACTTAGCAGTTTTGAGTCGATTGGTCATTAAACGCGCTAATGCCACTGTACCACCCGTTTGATTTAGTAAAACTACCACTATCCCTACGATTAAAACAAAACCGTAACCGTAAAGATTATCCGGGTCTAATAAAAGATTTTTTAAGTGGGTCAACACTAAACTTAGCGCTTGTAAAATATTGCCATTAGTCGCGATGACACTAGCTGACAAGACCCCTAAACCTAGTGACAATAAAATATTTTTAGTCACAAAAGCGATCACTAAAACTACGATGGGCGGCAAAACTACTGGCCAACTATTGATCATGCTAGTCCTAAAGCTAAAATTTTGGATAATTTAAAATATTAATTAAATATAGCGCAGTAAAATAAAATGTCAGGTTATAAAAATTGCTTTGCATATATTTAAACCCAGCATACACTTGAATTATGCAGATTTTACAAACAAACTTTAAAGCTTTAATTCCAGCAGAGTCAACCGTAATTTTGGGATTATCCGGTGGACCAGATTCGGTGTTTTTATTACACCAGCTAATTATTTTACAAAAAAGTCATGAGTTTAAACTTGTAGCCGCCCATTTAGATCATGAATGGCACGCTGAGTCTTATCAAGCCCGCGAGTTTTGCGCCCAACTCTGTACAAATTTACCAGTAACTTTTATTACCAAAACTATTAGCCAACTAAACTTTAAGCCAAAGCAGACCGGCTCTCAAGAAGATCTGGGTCGCCAATATCGCCGCTATTTTTTGGAACAATTAGCACTAGAAGATCGTCCAGCTAAAATTTGGTTGGCCCACCACTTAGATGACCAAATCGAAACTTTTATTTTACGCTTAATTCGCGGCGCTAGTTTAACTGGCTTAACAGGAATTAAAGCCCAAACTGGTTTATATATCCATCCGTTATTACAGCTAACTAAATTAGAAATTTTAAACTATCTAGAGACTAATAAAATTAGTTATTTTACTGACCCCACTAATAGCTCGTTAGATTACTTACGCAATAAAATTAGACAAACTGTGCTACCAGCACTATATCAAACTGATGCGCGATTTCAGCACAATTTTCAGCGCAGTTTAACTAAACTACAAGCTAGTGAACAGTTTATTACACAGCACACCAGTAATATTTACCAACAAATAATTACCCCTAAATATTTACTGGATCTTAAAAAATTTAATACCCTAGAGCACTATCTCCAAACTAGAATTCTATTACACTGGCTCTGTCAATCAGGCGTTAAATTCACGCTAACCGAAAAATTTTTAGCGGAAATTTTACGCTTCTTACAACACCCTAATCCCACAAAAAATCATCAACTCGGCGCCTGGCAGATTAGCAAAAAAGCTGGTCTAGCCCAAATTCAAAACAATTAGTCAAAATCTTCAGGCTTAATTTTACGTGTTTCCCAATAACCCTTGCCATAACTGACCGTAATCTGTTTACCCGCTGGAATATCCTGATTAGCAACATATGCCGCATACCACCGACCATCAATCGGCACATCGATTTTATCGGTATTAGGTTTATTGGCATGATTAACGTAACGCATCTCATTGCCTTCATATTTCGAATCTAGCGAAACTTCAATTGGCTCACCATGGCTATTTTTCTTCGATGGATAAACCCAGGAAAAAGTCGTATCGTTTACAAATGCTTTATCTTTAATAATCCCCGTATATTCACCAACTAGCTCACCTTTATGAATGGGCGCTTCCGCAAAAACCCCATAACCAACTTTAGTGCTAATAAAACGCAAACTAATGGGCGCTGTATAACCAGCTTTAACCTGGGAGCTATATTTTTGCGCATATTTTTCATATTTTTTAGGATCTTTCAGATATGGCAAATCCCGCTTAATATCTAGGCCATCTAGTTGCTGGGTCTCAAAAATCGAATTATATAGATATTTAAGTTTTTTTTCGTGAAATATGGCGATATTTTTATTTCTAATAGCGGCTTTATCTAGCGTTAAATTAGCCCATAAATCTTGCAACTGGCCCACTAGTGTTAAACAGCTACCACTAAATTTACAATAGCCACTATATCCAGCTAACCCTGCCAATACTATCGCCAATATTAATAATATTTTCTTAGATATTTTGTAGATAGCAACCCCTATTAGAGCTATTTAGATAACCATAATTAATAACTATTGATTAAAATAAATTAAAAAATTGTTTCCCAGCAAGTCAACTAAAAACCATAAACGTTAAAAAACCCTTTAACTTCACTTATGCTATACTTATGCTATAATGATCGACTGAACCTGAAACTGTAGATTTAAGTCACGGTTCATAGCCTAGGTAATAATAATAAACAGTACTGATAAGTAGATATTTGAAATTTAATCACAATCACATTTTTTAATTTCTGAGGATACTATGAATAAATTTAACACGATCCTGACATTAGCAATTATCTTAGCGGCCGGTAATGCACAAACTATCAAAGCACTAAATGGCGAAGCTGCCACTAGATTAGATGAACTATTTAAACACTGCAGCGCTAAAGGACCTAGTCTGACTGGCTTAAATCTGAGAACGGCTGTTGGTGTTCGCAGCCAAGAACAATGCTTCAATGATTATGCTAAAGCAGCCCAAGCATACTTGTCAGAAGCTGCTACCACACTGGTTGCACCACTAAAAGTTAAACTAGCAGCTGATTACGCTAATGCTGAGAAGAGCTATACTGACGCTGATCAACAACTTGCTGCTAGATTTGCAGCGGTAGAAGCAGCCCCTGCTACAGTTAAAGCCGCTTTAATCGCTGCGTTACTATCCGAAGCGCGTCTGTTAGCTGCCGCTCAAGCTCAAGCTGAAACTCCAGCTACTGCAGAGCCAGCCGCACCAGCAGTTGAACCAGCACCGGCCGCAGTCGAAGCATCTACGCCTACAGAAACAGCTGAAACCCCGGCTGCTAACTAAAAAATTCCCAATTTGCAGGGTAAATTTAAGCAAATAAGCTCTGAGGGCTAGTTATAAACAACTGGCCCTCAAACTTTTTTAGATAAAAATTCACATTCGCCAGAAGTCATGCTACAATCATGACCTGAACCTGAAGTTACGAGTTTAAGTAGCTGCAGGCAACCCTAGGGAATAAAAGTAGAACAGTTCTGAAACAAAAATAAATAATAGTTATATTTTTTATTCTTTTAATTTTCGAGGATACCAGATGTCTAAATTCAATAAAATTATCGCTACGGCTGTTTTGTTAGTAGTAGTAGCTAGCAATGTCAAAGCTGCTGAAGTTCCAGTAGCTGCGGTTACTGAAGCTGTTGCTGTTGCAGCTCCTGCGGTAGTAGAAGCTGTAGTTGATGCTGCACCAGTTGTTACTGAAGTTGTTGCTGTTGCAATTCCTGCTAGTGCTACTGAAGCTGCTGCAGCTAACTTAGTTGCTGGTAGCACAACTGCACCAGTTGCTGGTTGGACCGTTAAAGGTAAATTAGGCGAAGCTGGTAAATGGATTTCTGCTAAAGGTGAAGCAGCTGCTAAAACTACCAAAGATTTTGGTACTAGCTCAGTTACTACTATCAAAAACAATCCAAAAACTTCAGCTGCTGTTGCAGTAGTTGTAATCGCTGGCGTGAGCTATGCTATTTACAAATACAACCAATCTAAAGCTAAAAAAGCTTGCAACGCGTAATTGCGCTCAAGTTTAAAAAATTCACAGCTTAGATAAACAAATTAAAAAGACGGAACACACGATCAAATAATTGTGTGTTCCGTCTTTGTTTTAATAAAATTCGCAAATTGTACGTGACCGCACACCGGTGATAGTAATTTTTAAAAATTTTGTTTACGAAATAGGACTAGATCGATTATCCTGTAAAGCATGATCAATGAAGCACCGAAACTATCAACCCGACCGCTCTTAGTTTTTAGTTATGCTGTTCTACTACACTTAATTATTTTAGCGATTTTTTTTATCCAAATCTCTGACTCAGATTTTGGTCGCAAACTAACTGAAAAATTAACCCAAAATAAATTAGCACAAACTATAATTCAAAAATTTAAACCCCAAGATAGTAAAATAACTGCGCCATTAAAACCATTAGAATTACAGCCCCCTAAACCAGTCACCAAAATCTCTAAAGCGCAACTCGATCGGGTACATGCTGAACTAACAGAACGGCACGCCCTAGAAGCTGCCAAGAAAGTTAAAACTAGCGATGACGAGCAGCTTTATTTTATTAGTCACGTGGTTGATATGTCTGACGAACCAAAAGAGCAAGCAAAAAATAATACCGAAAACTCAAGCAAGCACCCCAGTGCTAAGCAAGCGCTCGCTCAAAAAACACCCACTAGCACTCACTCACAAGCAGTAACTGACTCTCACGAAGAAGCTATCTTTACACCAGAACAGAAACCAGCCGCTGTACCAACTAACCCAAAATTAGCGCAGCTAGATCTTACTAAAACTAGTGCTGCGATCACCAAAATTCTAGAATTAGCTAGCAGTTATTTACCTGAAATAAAACACAGCACTAATCAAAATCGCCCAACTGAAACTAAAATAATTGATCCCGCTACACCTAAAACTTTAGCTAGCCCAACCAAAACTCCCGTAAACCCTACTAATTCAGAATCACTAACACCTGAACCTACAGAAACTGTCAGACAATATAACGATCGTGAGTTGGCACAATTACAAAAAGATTTGGAAATTAAAACTGAGTTATTAGCCCAGCAAGCCCCACTTAATTCCCAAAAATATAAAATAGCTAAAACTGAACTGCAAAAAGTTAAATTTAATTTAGATGTCAATAATCGTGCTGACCAAAAGTTCAATCATCCCGATAGCCAGCGACTTGATCACGTAACTATCGAACTGCCGGAAATTACTGGAGCTAATGCGCAAACACTCGATCCTGCCAACACTAAAATCAGCACCCATAAAACTAGTAGTAATAGCAATAACGCTAGTGATAAATTTTCAGCTAGCACTCCAGAAGCAAATAATAATATAAATATTGGCGATCATTCTAATGGCCCTGGTAGCAAGCCCATTATTCGGGCACTCGCGCCCAGCGCTTACTTACGTTTTGCCAACGCTAATGGCCAACATATTATGTCACAAGCTGGCCGTAAATCTGGCCAACCAACTATCGAGGATTTACGTAAGCTAAGTTACAATGCCATGGTCATGCGCACTTTTGGGGACGCTTTTAACGCTTTTAAACTAATTTTTAATATGTTTATTAATGAACATACCACTATTTTTGTGCGATTTATTATTGACCCAACCGGTAAAGTTGTCCATATCGACACTCATTCAGACAATGCTACTCCAGATGTATTAGAGTTTATTCGTAAAGCAATTACATATGCTAATCCATTTCCGCCGTTACCAAAACATTTAGCAAAAGATAACTATATTTTTGGGCCATTTGCGATTACTTTCCATCCGGGACGTGTAGCTGGTCAATATGTATGGACGCAAAGTAGGGCAGCGAGATAACATAAAGGTGCGTCCTTCGATACACCCTAAGGGGTACTCAGGATGCCTAGAAGTTATAAAGTGGTACTCGGGACGAGCGATATAAAATTTATTTACACAGGATATATAACCACATGGCAGAAATCATTATTTTGGGTGCTGGATTAACCGGTTTATCAGCAGCTTATCACTTAGAACAAATGGGCATACATGATTATCAAATTTTTGAACGTGATAGCACCATTGGCGGACTTTGCCGCACAGTGCAACAGGATGGTTTTACTTTCGATTATACTGGGCACTTATTACATTTAAATCATCCATATTTTAAAGATTTAATCTATAACTTATTAGCCCCAGAAAATTTCAATGCCATTACCAGGCGTGCTTATATTTATTCACAAAATAGTTATACTAAATACCCATATCAGGTAAATCTTTTTGGGCTACCTGCAGAGACTATCGCAGCTTGTATTCAGGGATATCTTGAACGGCCGAAATTTAAAACTACTAAAAACTTTTACCAATGGTCGCTCAAAAATTTTGGCGCTGGTATTACTAAATATTTTTTAGCCCCCTACCAAAATAAGATTTTTGCCTATGATATTCGTAAAGTTAGTGACTCTTGGACGGGTAGATTTGTCCCACAAACTTCGCTAATTGCTATGATCAATGGAGCCATAGCTGATCAACCAGAAATCACGCAGCAAATTGGCTACAATGCCAACTTTATTTACCCTAAATCTGGTGGGATATTTGCATGGGTAGCACAGCTAAGTAATCGCCTTAAACAACCGATTCAGACTAACCATAGCGCTAAAACGATCGACTTAAAAAATAAAATTATTACTTTTAATAATGGGCGTACTGAAAAATTTAAAACTTTAATTTCTACTATTCCATTGGATTATTTATTAAAAAACTTAGTTGAGCCCAGCCACTCTAATTTAAAAATTTTAGCACCAAAACTAATTTGTAATTCTGTCACCAACTTTAATTTAGGTGTCAATCGACCAGATTTATCTAATAAACACTGGGTCTACTTCCCGGAACCAGAATACAAATTCTACCGCTTAGGCTTCCCACATAATTTTACTAACTTAGCTGTACCAGCTAATTGCAGCTCACTGTATGGCGAATTTTCCCATGTGCATAAAAGCCCAGCTTATATTCAGGAAACTTTAAAAACTGCACTCAAACAGGTGAAACAGCTCTTAAATATTCAAGAGCACGAAATTTTAACCGAAAAAATTATTGATATTAAACATGCCTATGTAATTTATAACCAATGGCGTGACCATAATTTACCTAAAATTTTACAAACTTTAGCTGACCAACAACTCTATAGCTGCGGCCGCTATGGCGCCTGGCAATATTCGAGTATGCAAGAAGCGGTTTTAGACGGCAAAGCTGTAGCGGAGAATTTAATTTCATGAATAGTTATAAAAATAAACAGGTTTTAGTCACAGGTGGAGCGGGTTTTATTGGCGCCCATCTAGTAGAAAAATTAGTTGATTTAGGTGCACAGGTCACTATATTAGATAATTTTTCGACCGGTAATTTAGCTAATTTGGAAGCTGTCAAAGCTCAGATTAAAATTATTACTGGTGATATTTGCGACCCCGAATTAGCTCAAATTTTAAATTTAACTACCGAAGATTTTGATTTCATATTTCACTTAGCAGCCGCAACTTCAGTGCCAGAATCATTCGAAAATCCGCAGAAATATCACAATATTAATCTTACTGGCACTTTAAATTTATTAAAGCTATTTGCACACCAGTTAAATACCCTAGAAATCGCAAATCCAGCTCATAAAAAACCTAAGTTTATATTCTCTTCTTCTTCCGCAGTCTACGGTGAAAAATCTACTATTTGCACAGAACAAGATCTTTGCGCACCGACCTCGATCTATGGGTTAAATAAACTGATGGGTGAACAATACTGCCAAATTTATAGTCAATTATATAACTTACCCACTATCTGTTTACGCTACTTTAATGTCTATGGCCCGCGCCAAAACCCCCATGGCTCTTATGCTGCCGTTTATACCAAATTTGCGTATAATTTAGCGCATAATTTACCCATTACAATCTATGGCGATGGCACACAGGCCCGTGATTTTGTAACAGTCGAACAAATAGTCACAGCTAATTTACAAGCTGGCTTACTAGATTATACGCACCTAAATGGCCAAGCAATTAATATTGGCTCTGGTGCACCCATTAAGATTATTGATTTATTAACACAGCTAAAAAATAATTACCCTGAGTACACTAGCGAAATTAAATTTGCGCCAGCTAGAGTCGGCGATATAACATTATCGTGTGCGAATATTAGTAAAGCTAAAAGATTATTTACTAGCGCTAATCTGTAATTATTGGCCCTGTACTAGATCATACTTTAGTAATTTCTGGTATAAAACTGGTCGTAAGAATTTGCGCTCAGCTAAATTAAAGCCCCAGACTACCAATAGCATAGTTATAAAAGCTAATGGCAAATAACGCACAGCTTTACGATTGTCGATCTCTGGATAGCCATACTTAATCACAAAAATGTTAAATAGATAACAGCCAATTACTAGTAATAACAGCGTAGAAATCAAGACCCCCAAACCTAAACTATCTAGCGCCTGGATATAACTTAACTTACCCGGTAGATCAAGCCCAATTAAGTTAATAAGTGCAACCTGATTTTGCATTAAAACTAGGGGTAAAAATATGACAGTGGACACAATGCAGACGACTGACAAAATTAAAATTTTAAATGCTGAGACCCAGGCTTTTAAATATTTAGATTTGGACCAGGTTTTAATAAAAAACATCAGCACAGTCGCCGGCACTATAAACATGCGCAGAGAACCAAATAATAATAAAATCAAACCTGAAATTAGATTTAATTTAGGTACGGCAAACACATGCTTTAAATAAGCTGACTGGTAAAAATCGATCGCATAAAACAATGTTCGCACAATTACCGCCCAAAAAATTAATAGTTTAAAAATCTCTTGCGATCTTAAAAACTTAAACTTAGTAGAAAAACTAAATTTACGAGCTAATAGATTACTGACTACCGGATAAACTTTTAGGACCACAAAAAAACTGAGAATATAATAGCCTATAAAACCTAAAATCGAGACTAGCCAACTGTAATTATTATAACTAGGCACAATTTGACTAGCATATAGATTAAATAAACATAATGGCAAAGTCGTACAGACAAATGAGACTCCGTTAATGCCAAACGCGGTACTGACAGATTGTCCCCAACTCAGTTGCAAAAAATGGCGCAATAATAGTGTATATAGAGCTACACCACAAGCCAAAATTGCCATCGAACTCAAATATTCTAAACTGTGTAAATGGGCGAATTTAAAACCATATTCTAGATATAAGCTAAAAACCCCCAGTAAAATTAAAAGTGCCCATAATTCTAAATATTTAAAGAAACGTAATTTAGTCTCCATAGTCCCCCAGCGAGATAAATTATAAATATTACAAAATCTTACGGGTAATTTTATTAATATACCCCAGGCTATTAACACACCTGTAACACACTTGATAACTTAGATAACCATATATTAAACTTGATAAGCAACAGTTTTACCTAAACTTATCATAGAACTTAAGCTTAAATTTTCGCCTAAATTTTCTATTAATTTATAATTTTGCTATATTTTAAATATTAAATCACTGCTTTTGAACTATTTTTGGGTAACTTACGCATAGCTTTTCTGGTAATTTGAGATTATGAGCAAACAAAATTTTTATGAAATATTAGGGGTTTCTAAGAGTGCTTCTGAGCAGGATATCAAAACTGCTTATCGTAAGTTAGCCATGAAATATCATCCAGATCGTAACCCCAATGATAAAACAGCTGAAGATAAATTTAAAGCTGCCGCGCAAGCTTATGAGACTTTATCTGATCCAAAAAAACGTAAGAAATATGACCAATTTGGCCATGATGGCTATCAACAAGCTAGCAGCCATGGCGGTCACGGTCCGCAAATGGACATGGATGATATTTTTGCCAATTTTGGCGATATCTTTGGCTCTATGTTTGGTGGCGGCGCCAGTCAAGCTGGTGCTGGCCGTAGATCTCGCACAGCCGGCCCCCAGGCGCAACGTGGTCATGATCGACACATTGAGATTAGTATCAGCTTAAAAGATAGTTACGTTGGCGTTAAACAAGATATTAGCTATGGCCATTTAGCCGCCTGTATCACCTGCCAAGGTAAGGGCACCAAGCCGGGCACAACTACTAATACCTGTACTAAATGTAAAGGTATGGGCCAAGTACAATTCCAGCAGGGCTTTTTTATGTATGCCCAAACCTGTAGCACTTGTAATGGCCAGGGTTACACTATTCCATCACCGTGCCCAGACTGCAATGGCCGTTCCCGTAACCAAAAACAACAGAAATTAACTGTAAGTATCCCACAAGGAATCACTCCTGACGCCGAGCTCAGAGTACCCAATAAAGGCGATGCTGGCCTCTATGGTGGCCCAACAGGCGATCTTTATATTCGGGTATCAATCCAACCTGATCCTAATTTTAAGCGCCTAGGCGATCGCCTAGAGTGCCGTGTACTCCTGACTTACCCCCAACTAGTTTTTGGTTGCCAAATCGAAATTACTAATATCGATGGTGAAAAACTAGCCGTTAAGATCCCTAAGGGGTGCCAACCTGGTGAACAGATTTTAATCCCTGGTAAGGGCTTTAAAAACTTGGCCAGTAAAGTTCATGGTAATCTAGTGGTAATCACTCAGTGTCATGTGCCTAAAAAGCTCTCAGAAACGGCCAAAGAACAACTAAAAGCTTATTCTGAAGAGATTGGTACTGATACTACTAAATCTGGCGACCAGGGCTTTATTGCTGGGCTTTTCAAGAAATTTCTCGGTCTTTAAGCTAACCTTGTACCCATCTCCTGCCCTTCCAAGCCCCTTTAAAGCTGGCTATATCAAAAATTTAATAAGTTATAATAATTTTCAGGTTGAGACTCCTAAGGCGTAGGGGGGCTTTTGACTTGCTAACTAGAGGGTTTATTATAGGTAATAACATCGCAGATTGATTTTAACCATGTCACCTGCTGATGAGTCAAATGGAATGGTTGTATCTTATTAAAATAAATGGAGTTCTATATGAAAAACATTTTCAAATTTAACAGAATTTTCCCTATCTTATTGTTACTTAGTGTAGTTTCTAACGCTTCGGCAGTTAGATGGTTCGAAGACGGCGCTTTTGCAGCCTCTGCTGATATTACTAATGAGCGTTTTATAGCTGCTAAACGTACTGAAGCTCAAGCCAATTTTGCTAGAGTTGACGCAGCTAGAGCTGCTGAAGCTGCTGCTAATATTGCTGCTGAAACTGCTTTAGATGCTGCCAATGCTAATTTAATGGCAGGTTTTGGTGTTAGCGAAGGTCATATTAAAGCTGAAGCTCCTGTAGCTACTCAAGTTTCAAATGTGACTGTAGAAGTACCAGTTGCTGCTCCAGTAGCTTCCGGTTCACGCTTGAGTGAAACTTGTCGCGTAGCTAAATTGCATTATCAAATGGCTCTTGATAAACTTACAGCACAAGAAAATAGAAAAACTGTGTATGCAGTCGCTGGTATTGCTACTGTTTGTGCGGTTGGTTATGGTATTTACAAATACTTCTCAGCTAAGTCAGCTGCTCCGGTAGCTGCAATTTCAGGTGAATCAGCTACTATGCCTGTAATTGGACAAACTGCTACTCCAACTCGTCAAGCTCCAGTTATGATAACAACACATAAACGTTTAATCGGTAAACAAACAGTTATTAAAACACCAGTAAAGTTCGCAGAATTTATTAGTTTAAACACTGATCTTAAAAAAGATCCGACTAATAAAAACATTTTGAACGCTATGCAAACAGGTTTCAGTACATCAGGTAAAATTAATGCTGGGATTGTTACATATTTAGCTAAACAGTTCTCAGTAGCTAACAATGCTGATGCTGTAAGCGCTAAATTAGCAGAATTAATTGCTGCTTAATATAACTAATAAATAACATTCACAGCTAGATATACAAATATAACACAGAGCGTTTGGTCGCAAGATCAACGCTCTGTGTTATATTAAACTTCTGCCATAATTCACAAGTGATTGCGGAAAAGCCCTCACACAAAACAAGTTAATATATACTTAAAATAGAGCTAAATGCTATACTAAACTTCAAGGCTATAGCTAATCTAATTTAAACTTATGGAGCTTATGATGTTAAAAACAATAAATATAAATAGTTTCATTAAAAATCAGCAAAACAATGGAGCATCTAAAATTAATATTCGACCATTAATTTTAGGTTTAGCTGCGACATTACAAATAGTTGCCCCAAATTTTGCAGGTAGTGGCTGCTCAAAATCAGCCATTGCTGATCGTAAAAAACCTACTAAAACTTATCGGCAACCAGTTGGCGTGATTGTACCTAACATCTTAGATCCTAGGGAGCCTAGGGAAGATAGAGACCCTATGTTTTCTGATCACAGCAGTAGTAGGCCAGTCACAGCACATGGTACACGCCCACCTAAAACTAAGCTCGTACGAGTACAACCAATGAGGGTTGGTACTGAACTCGCCAGAACAACTGGCACCAGAGCTCTTAGGTTAGCTGTGTCTACTGAAGAAACAGAATTTACTGCAATACGAATACGTGCAAATATATTAACTGCAATTGAAATATATGAACGTGAAAAAGTAGCAGCTATAAGTTGTGCACGTTCTGAATCAGAAAGAAGCGCTGCTCAATTAGAAATAAATGCCAAACTTGCCGCTTCTTTAAAAAAATCTCTATCTACCATCGATAGCGTAATTTCACCAACTGGCGATACTACAGCAAAAAGTTAAAAAAATTAAAATAAATAAAATTATTGGAGAAAATTATGTTAAAAAAAATAAATAGTTTCACAGAAAACAATCGTAAAATTAAAAATAGTTCCAAATTACTAATTTTAGGTTTAATAGCTATATTACAAATGGGTTCCCCTAGCTTTGCTGGTCTTTGCAGCTCTAAGCCTATTGCACCTGCAACAGAAAGACGCGCTAGCGCTGCCAGAAGATCTGTAGTAGCCCCAGCACCGCTTACATCTGTATCTGCCCAAATGTTGGCAGGATTAGAAGCTTATGAAAGAGAACAGCGGGCTCTCACAGCCGCATTCATGTTAGGTATACAAGCAGGTGCTACCGCTGCCCGCGTAGCTGCTATGACCCCAGCACCGACAGTTGCAACTTCTGATGCTGATGCAAGGTTAGTATTAGGATTTGGTAGCCGCAGATTATCATCAGATGATGAAGCCAAAGAAGCATAAATTTATAATGTCATTTAATCTTGGTGTGATATGGTAATTTGAGAACCCGTAGCGCTCTTCTCGATCATAAAATGGACCGGGAATTGATTTTTGAGTGCTGGTAAATGTGATACAATTATAATTTTAGCAAAATCAGCTTGAATCTTATAAATCGCATCCATTACATAGCCTAAGCCTTCTTCATCTTGCGAACCGAAACCTTCATCGATCATGAGTGTCTGTAAAGAGGTCCCAGCACGTTGGGCTAATAGTTTGGAAATAGCGATCCGTAAAGCAAAATCAATTCTAAATGCTTCACCGCCTGAAAACATTTCGTAAGGCCGAATGCCCATACTGTCGGAGATTTTAATATCTAAAGTCTCTTTAGAGCCCCCTTTTTTTAAATCTCGCAGCGACTCAATAGTTAACTGCATTTGATTATCAGTTAACTTAGCTAATAAAATATTTGCTTCACGCTCGATTTCGGGCACTGCCTCTTCAATCAATAAGGCTTGAATGCCATCTTTGCCTAACGCTAAAGCAATCTCCTTATAATCTAGCAAATCTAAATCTAAACTAGTTACCTGTTTAGTCTGAGTTTGATATTGAGCCTGCAACTGTAGTAACTTGGTCTGCTGATTTTCTAAGCCTCCTAATAGCTGCGCTAAATTTAATTTACGCTCTGCTAAACGAGCTAAATCCTGTTCTAATTTAGCAACTTGAGCTACAACTGGGGTTAATAATTTAAGCTGATGATCCAGTTGTTTCAGTTGTTGTACTAAATTACCAATTTCAGTTAAACGCTGTTGTTGTAAATTTTGCACTGTTTGTAAGTTCTGTAATTGTGGCAGCAATTGTGCTAACTGCGTTAACTCTTGCTCTAATTTAGCCTGCTGATCAGGACTATAATTTAAAGCTTGTAGATTTTGCTCTAATTGTGTCACAGCTAAATTAAATTTTTGTTGCGCTTGTGTATATAGCAGCTGTGCCTGTTCAGATTGCACTAATAGTGCGCTAGTAGTTAATTTTTGGGTATTATACTCGCTAAATAAATTATGCAGCTGGACCGTAAACAATTCTGATTTGGTGCGTAAATCTAGTAAGTTAGCTTGCGCGATCGCCACGGCTTCACGAATTTTTAATTGCGCTTGTAGTTCAGCATACTGAGTAACCAGTTGCGCTTTAATAATTTTTAATAACTGCGCAATTTGCTGAATCGCTTGTTGTAAATTTTGCACCCGAGCTTGCAATTTAAGCTTTAAAATAGCTTGTTGGTCAGTCGTAATCACCTGCTCGCATAAATCACAAATTAACTGGTTCTCACTAGACACAACTTGTTTTGGAGATACAGCACTCGAGCTATCCTGTTCGGGCCCATACTGTGCTTTTAAATTAGCTAATTTGCTCTGACAAAAATTACCCTGCGAGATTAACTGCTGATACAGTTCTTTGCGCTGCTCGAATTTTTTTTCAAATAATTTAAATTCTGAACTATTAATCCCATTAAGATTAATAAAAGCTATTTGAGTCTTAATATTTAGTGCTAGCTGAGCCTGCTCAAGCGTTAATTTGGTTTGCTGCTGCTCTAATTGGTTTAAATTTTGTTGTGACTGGATCGCCCGCGCTTTAAGCTGCTCCAATTGTAGCTGTTGTTGATTTAACGAACCCTGAGTTTGCGATCTTAATTGCAATAACTGTTCGCGTAAGTTTAATGCTTGCTGCTGAGCGATTTGATAAGTAGTTAATTTTTGTTGTAAGGCTTTTTGCTGCGCTAATAGCTTTTCTGGATCTTGCTTAAGCTGAGCTAAATTCAGCTGTAATTTATGTGCTTGCCGCCAAGCTGTTCTAACTTCTAAAAACTGCTTAAATTTTTGCTGATAATCTAACTGTAAATTATTTAACTCAGTTAATTTTAAAGCACAGTTTTGCCGCTCGATTAATGAACTTTGCTCTTGATCACCCAGTAATTTTAGTTCTATTTTAGTTTGAGTAAAATTAGTTTGAATCTCGGGTAGCTTGGCTAATTCAGCTTCCCAATGCTGCTGTAATTTTACTGAAGCCGACTTATCAGCTTCAGCTAGTCTGATTTTTTCTAAAGCAAGTTTGCGTAAGTTCTCATACTTAGAGATACCTAAAATCGCCCCCAAAACCTGTTTACGCTCACCAGGTGATTTTTTCGAAAACTCGTTGGAGTGCCCCTGACGCAAGAAAGCAGAATTTACAAAAGCATCGAAATCTAAACCCAAAGTAGCTTCAATCTTCGCTTGCGTAGCTTTAATAGTTTTCTCGGTCAGTGGGATAAATTCTGAATTATCGAACTTAGCTGGAGAGTCTTGTGTATCATGAGTGCTAATATCTTGGTAATCTTGGGTGTGTAAATTATCTCGGGTGTCTCGCAAATCTAGATTATTAAAATTATTTTGAGTCTCTGAGGTATTAATTAAACCAAATTCTAGTACAGCATAAGCTTTATTATAGCTAAAACTAAATTCGCGCCTGATCCTGTATCTACGTTGATTAAATTCGAAATCAAACACTACTTTCATATTACGCTGACCTAAACGTAATAATCCCATGTCGGGCTTAGACGCAGCCGATACTTTACGCGCTTCACCCCAGACCGCCCAACACATGGCATCTAGTAAAGCGGATTTACCATGCCCATTTTTGCCAGATAAACAGATTAAATTATAGGGCTCAAAATTAACTGTTTGTAATTCAGAACCATAGCTTAAGAAATTTTTGATTTGTAATTTCAGTGGGATCATAATGCTTCAATACTTCACAGTCTTATTTGATAATTTTGGGGCAATTAGATAACCCGAAGCGTTAAATTATAAAACTTTAAGATATCAGCTTATATTAAAATTGGGCTTACTGAAATCATAAAAATTATGGGATTATAAACCTGTGACTTAGATAGCTCTATAAGTTACAAAGTTAAAAAGAGCTTATATAAGCGTATTATATTATGTTTTTAGGCCTATATTTTATAATT
>DATEBN010000011.1:0-2979 GCA_035287785.1 Candidatus Babeliales bacterium | reverse complement strand
TTTAATTATATCTATTATCCAGAATATCAATCGATCTGTTGTGACCTAGAGTTTACATTAGTGTCACGTTTATTACAGCGCGAAGTTTATAGCGATCAGCTAATTATTAGGCATGACTTCGCGGGCTATAATTCTAGCACTGGTGAAAACCCCGGCGCTAAAGATAACTTATTTCACCATAACGAGTCTAAAACTTATTACGAGCATGATAAAAATGTTTTATGGACCCGCAAGTCCCAAAACTTTGGCTTAACTAGCACTGAGATTAAACAGCCAGAGTTGCCAACTTCACTTGATCTTTTTGGTCAGATACCCAAACAAGTTACCTGGTCGATTTTAATTCCTACGATTAAATGCCGTACGGAAAAATTTACTAAGTTATATTTAGAACTTTTAAAACAGATCCAAAGTAATCACCTGCACGCTAAAGTAGAAGTGTTGTTTGACCTCGATCATCAAGAGAATAAAGTAGGTTTCAAACGCAATCGTTTATTAACACAAAGTCGCGGCCAATATATTAGTTATATTGACGATGACGACGATATTAGTCCCAACTACGTAAAATTAATCTACGATACGTTAATTAAAAATCCCAATTGTGACTGTGTAAGTTTAGCAGGTGTGATGCGCACACCAGGTAAAGCTGATCAAGATTTTATACACTCGCTAAAATATCAACAAGCCATTGGCAAACAACTGCATGGCCGACGTATGATTTATAGCCCAGTGTTCCACTTAAACCCAATCAAAAAGAGTATTGCTAGCCAGTTTAAATTTCCGGAGTATAACTTTAATGAAGATACTGCCTGGGCTGCTGCTTTAAATAAATCTGGTTTATTAAAACAAGAAGCGGTACTTGACCAATCGCTCTATTTTTATAACTATAATCCAGAGCAATCGATGGCAGTACCAGAAGCTGTGAAAAATAATCGCAATATGCAGTGGAATGCGCATGGTATGTTGATTGTTAAGGGAAGTAATTAGTGAAACTTAAATATTTAGTAATTTTATCACTGGTATTAACACCAAATATTTTTACATGTGAAAATCTCACTGAATCTACAATTGCAGTTGTTACGCCAGTTTTCGATATCCATTCATCTCTAGAACATCACCCTGATTTTCCAAATCTTAACTTGGCTAGCCGTACAACTAATCACATTCCATTTAAAATTAAATGGTCGATTTTAATTCCCACGATTGTCGAGCGCGCACCAGTGTTTGAAAAATTATATGCCGAGCTAACACGACAAATTACAATCCTAAATTTAACCAACCAGATTGAGATTTTATATTTTCGAGATCAGCGCGGTGAAAATTTAGTGGGCTTCAAACGCAATTTATTATTAGAAAAAAGCTTAGGCGAATATACCTGTTTTGTGGATGACGACGACCTAGTACATAAAAATTATATCCAAATGATTTATGAAAAGCTACGCACTAATCCGGATTGTGTTAGCTTAACTGGGATTATTACTACTAACGGTCGCAACCCACGACGATTTGTGCACTACATTAAATATAATCGTTGGTTTACTGGCCCAGATAAAATTTATTACCGCCCACCCAACCATTTAAATCCCATCAAGCGTACCATTGCCTGCCAGTTTAAATTTCCTCTGCAAAATAATGGCGAAGATTCTGACTGGTCGATGCAGATTTGTAAATCACAACTCATTAAAACCGAATCCGAAATTTTAAAGCCGTACTATTTTTATCGTTTTAATAACGCTGATTCGGTACAAAACAATAGAAATTAGTGTAAAACAAAACCAACTAGACCTAAAAAAAGGACTATTCACTAAATTATTTAGCCCAATCTATATCCCAAATATCTAAATCTTTAAAAAACTCTTGGCCATACTGCTTAAACCACTGTAAAACTTGTTTCTTCTGCCAGCTCTCAGCTTTCAAATAAACCTTCTTATCCAAAAAATTCTGATAACCAATAAACCAACTTGCTGGTATTGGCAAGCACCTTAGATCCAATTCTTGCTTACTTTCACCATACTTCCGATTAATTTCGGTAATATTAACATTAGGATCTCTAATTTTCTCCAAACATCTATACCAGGCTTGTTTGATCAATAAATTATCCCAATTCACAAATTGAAAATGCATTAAGCCTGCAGTGAAATCGCGATGATGACAGCTGACACTGCTATAATTTCCTTCGTGTAAAAAACTTACCCGACAAAAATCAAGCGCTTCTGTTTGTGCTTTATGATAATTGAATAACTGATCTTTTAAACACCGCTCCAATTGTACGTTGCTAAAGCTATCCAAATGTTCTATTGCACCATAGAAAAAACATCCATTTAGTTGCTTGGTGATTGACCTTTGAATATCAAAAATATGGTCATCTAAAGCTAAATCGTACACTGTACCAACTAAATCAGCCGGGGTTCTAGGTGTATGAAGAAAAGCAGAATCATAAGCACATTTACCATCGTCGCAAAAAATTACATCTGCAGCACAACCAGACCAAACGGAACTATCATAACGGTAAAAATCTGGTGAACGCCATAAATTGATTAAAGTTACAGTTAATTTATCTCCCGGTTTTAAAGCTAAAATTTTATTCTTCAATAAATTATTTTCTAATAAATTAGCCGTAAAGATCTCGTCAGCATCTAGCATAATAAAATGAGTGCCACCAATTGCCCGCCCAGCTGCTAATAATTTATTTTTATCACCTGGCTCATCTCGGTACCAATGCTCTTTTTCGATAATTTTAGTGATATGGCATTCAACCTGCAAGCTTTTAACTACCGCCACAGTATTGTCAGTAGAAGCATCATCAAGAACAATTATTTCATCCGTATAAAGCGACAATGCTTGTAAAGAGTTGGCAATAATCTGTGCTTCATTACGCACCGCCATTAGACCCACTATTTTAGGAGCTTGTGCTATGACCGAGCTAATTACAAAATTTATATTTAAGAAAATAAATAAACTAAGTAATTTAAAAACTCTAGC
>DATEBN010000010.1:0-2905 GCA_035287785.1 Candidatus Babeliales bacterium | reverse complement strand
TTTAAAGTTCCCGAATTATTAAGCCCAATAAAACTAGATTTGTTTTTAAAACAAGCAAATTTTACTGCTACTAAAATTGAAACTAGCGCACTATTTTTTGATATTTCAGGCGTGTCAGCACTAGAAATAATTCCAGAGCTTAAATTAGCAGCAAAAATATTTTGTTTATGGGGTCCTGAGGGTGATTTAACTAGCGCTGAAAAAAAGTTAGTATTAGCTGCTGGCTTTAAATTTAGTAAATTAACGCCTACCGTTTTACGGGCTTCGCAGGCCGTAGCGCTTGGCTTAGGGTTAGTCCGAACTTTAAGATAGCTTTGGGCTTAGAAATACGCATGTTACGCTATAATAAATTTTATTAAATGGGTGGGTGATTACTTATGTGCCTGAAAGTGAGCAGTTTATGACCAAAATTTTAGCGATTGATCCAGGTGATAGACATGTAGGTACTGCTTTGTCAGATGCGATGCGATTTTTTGCCAACCCCTATGAAACTACCACGGCGCAGAATTTAATCCCGTTTTTAACTAAAATAATCGCGCAAGAAAAAATCGAAACTATCGTTATCGGTTACCCCAAGACTTTAAAAAATACCGAGAGTCAACAAACTTTAAAAATTAAAATTTTATATGACCAATTAGTCGAGTTTTTCCCCCAAGTTAAATTTGTTTTATGGGACGAGCGCTTAACCAGTAAATCAGCTGCTAAATATGTTAATTCCCGCGATAAAATTGATAAGCTACGCGCCCACTCCATTGCGGCGGCGATTATTTTAGAAACCTATCTCGATCATCTACGATTTTTGAATGAAGCTTGACAAGCAATAGATCTATTTTTTAGGGTGCTATCTACCAGTAAAAGTACGCTGATTAATTTGGGTCAAATATATATTTTAAAAAAACGGAGCAGAGAGGAGGGCTATGCGGTGCAGAAAATGTTCAGGATTAATGGTGCAGCAATCTTTTTTTGATCACTTTTTAAACTTTGTAGGGTGGAAATGTTTAAATTGTGGTAAAGTAATTACTCGTAAAGAGAAGACCATTGAATTTGATTCATTTAGCATATTCTATCAACAACAAAAATGTCGCAACAAAAAATAAATCACAGTTATTATTTAGTGTTACAAAGCACTTATGATTTGGTCGAGATTGGTCTAGGAGCTAACAATCTGCTCCTGGACCAGCTTAGTTTAAATAAGTTGGATGCTAATCGTAATTTAATTTTAGAGATTAATAATTTACTATTAAAACATGATTTGACTTTAGAGCAGTTGAGTTTTATTGCAACCAATTTAGGCCCTGCGCCATTTACATCGCTAAGAGTAGTGATCGTGACGGTTAATGGCCTAGCTTTTGCTACCGGGATCCCGTTAATTGGTGTAAACGGTCTAAAAGCTTTCGTCACAGAATTTACGAGTAGTCATGTGAGTGATTTCGCAGAACAAGCCTGTGGTGAGTTCATCGAACCATATCGAACCATTACACTAGCTTTATTAAATGCTTATAACCAAGATGCTTACTACGGCATATTAGACCAAGCTGGCAATTTTACTGCTGGCTGGGGTGCTATTTCGGAGCTCTTACCTAATTTAGCAACTAGATTTAAAGCTACTGGCGTGCAAAAAATTAATCTAATTGGCAATGGCGTAACTTTATTTTTAGATAAAATTAAACAAGAATTAGTTAATTTTGAATTGATTATTAATAATATAGTCCCACAATACTGCTCGCTTAACCAAGTCGCCCAATTAGCTTATCAAGAATGGCTCACCCAACCTTTTTTTAGCGCGCAACTACAGCCGCTCTATTTAAAAACAGTCCAAACGGTGGTTAATAAAAATTACGTTAAAGCGTAAATTTAGTTCAATGGCAATACTAGTTATATAGCACAATCTATGCTAATATCCTGCTGCTGATCAACGAAGTAGTCAGGGGTATCTATATGAGTGAATCTAAATTTTGCTAAAATCACAATTACGATCGCAACTAAGTTTGCCAAATTGTAGCAAACAGCTTATATTCAAAAACATGTTTTGACTGGCAAAATAAGCAGTTTTTTGTTGGTTAGTTAACTATAAATATTATTGGTTATAAATTTTGAATATAACTCGGAGATAGATACGATGTTGGATATTAATTTGCTAGTTAGCAAAATTTCAGAAGTGATTTGGGGCTGGCCATTACTGGCAATCTTTATGGGCGTCGGTGCGCTAGTAACCGTAATGTTAAGATTTGTACAGTTCAGATTTTTCACCGAGTCATTTAAATTAGTTTTTAGTCCTAAAGCGCGTCCCAAAGCAGCTAAATCAGGTGAGATGACCCCGTTTCAAGCTTTTATTAACGCGCTAGGCACTAGCACTGGTAATGGTAGTATTGCTGGGATTGGCACAGCGATTTATATGGGTGGTCCAGGAGCAGCATTCTGGATCTTAATTGCGGGTGTATTTGCCTTAGCTTTAAGATTCGCAGAAGTCTTCTTAGCGACTTATGTCATTGGCAAATATAAATATAAAACTGCTGAAGGTGGTCCAATGGTTTATCTCAGCCGTGTACCTGGCGGTACCGTATTGCCATATCTATTTGCGATCTCGCTCTTGTTTTATTCTTTTACTTCGGGCAGTGCGATGCAAGCTAACTCGATTGGTTTGGGAATTTCGCGAATCTTGGGTTTAGATACTTGGATTACTGCAACGGTTTTAGGTCTCTTTGTAGTGTATGTCATGTTGGGCGGCGCTGAAAGAATCTTAAAAATTTCTGATAAATTAGTGCCATTCAAAGTTGGTGTGTTTATTGTCTCTTCGTTAATTGTTTTAGTGTATCACTACGCTAATCTAGGCGAAGCATTGAGATTAATGTGGCTAGGGGCATTTACACCGGCCGCTTTAGGTGGTGCTGGTGTAGGGTTTACC
>DATEBN010000009.1:0-3677 GCA_035287785.1 Candidatus Babeliales bacterium | reverse complement strand
GTTAATAACTCAGCTGAACCTGATAGACAGAGTAAAAGTACTGATCCTAAAATTAATTTATGTCTTAAAATAGCTTTCATTACTACCTCCATTAAAGTTAAATAAAATTAAAAATCCAGGTGTGCCAAGCTTGGTGCTGGTATTTTTATTAATACTTAGATTTAGTTTAGCAGGGTAAAAGCTTGTAAAACAATAGTTTTGGTTTAAATTTATTTTAAACCTGGAAAAATTTGGAAAATTCAAGCGTTGTTTAGTTGGGTAAAATTATACGTCGTAGCGACAAGCTTGGGTTTGGTTAGCAATGGCACTTGAAGATGTTGGGCTATATTCTAATAAAGCTTCATTAAGCGAGCATAGTAACTGTTTCTCTAAAATTTTTAAATTAGTAGGGGTAATGATATTTAGGGGTGGCGACCAGACCTCCTGAACACCCACAGGCAGGCTTTCAAACCAAGTTTTGCCACCTGATGAAAAATTAATAAACATACCTATATTTAATGCGACGCCATAAAGCTTAAGTAAAGCTTGTATGCCTCGGCCTGACACATTCATTAAACTAGTAATTAATGTGTCTAACTCAACATCTTCTACCAGTAATTCTGCACCAGCACCAGCTAGCTCAAAGGCAACGGCATAGATTACCAGAGTAGCCAAAAAAGCAACGGCAGCATCAAATGGTGCGATCTCTTCAGCTGCTAAGGCACATGTTTGCATCACGTTTTGATATTGTGCCACTAGGTTACCAGGTGCGCATGAAACTGTATTCCCATTCACATCAACCGCAGTTAAGAAAATTTGATCAGTTAAAGCGGCTTGCGTAAAATACTCTTGTGTAGCCGCCTCCACCGCTTGTTGATTGGGATAATTAGTTACAACTTTGCCGACATATAAGGGTTGCGGCAAATTATTAATTATGGTGGAGGTTGAGCTCGATAGAAGCATTGATCCAACGGGATCAATCTGTGCTAATTCGGGAATTTTCGTAGGATCGAGCGGGTTAAATAAAGTATAAGTTTGAAAGTACTCTAAAGCCGTTTGATCCTGTTGTCTAATCAGGATAGCATTCATTTTTTGATTTAAGCTGTTCATTAGATTTGCTTGGGCATCCGGCCAGCTCATGGTAGGGGTATTACAGCACGGCACTTGATAGTTAACATTAGGGTTACAAGTTATAGTTTTATTGTTTAATAGACCAAGATTTGAACCTGGGAAATCATTGGCCGGATTAGCTGCTAATAAATCAATATTTTTTTGGAGAGCTAATTGCAGATCGCCAATAATTTGTGAGGTAATGTTATTAGTAGCATTTAAAAAACTGTTGGGATTAAAAACATTGATTTGGGCTGCAATCTGATTACCCATTTGATCTTGACCACTTTGGGCATAAGTTTGGGCAAGCGTCCAATTTTTAACATAATCACGAATCCCAAAACCTTTTGGTTGAGTTGGTTGTGATGCCGAATTTGGATAATTGTAAACGTAGCCAGCTAGATAAGACCAGATTAAATTTGGCGCCATATAGTAATATGGATTACCGAACTGATCATTAAAATTAAGTGCCGCACAGGCAGTATTTTTAGGGTCACAGCCTGGTAAAAAAATATGGATATTATTACTATCAGCGGCTTGTAATTGTGTTACTATGCAGCTAATATCGATGAACGGTTGTACCATGGCTTGTAGTTCATCTAAATAAGGCTGGGGAGTGGCAGCCGCAATGACAGGTTTGCAAGCATTATTAGTATTAATAAATGTGTTTGTAGCAGCGATACATTGTGCTTTTGTGCTCTCTGCGGTAGCTAATTCATTAACGTAATTTAGTAGCGCGCTATCAGTACATCCGTCATTATCGACACTAGCGCCACTATTATCAGTACAAGTTGCTATGTTATAAGGAAAAATTAGATTACAGGCTCCGTTACTAGTGGAAAATGGCGCATACAAACCTCCGCCTGTAATACAATCAAACCCGGCTTGTGCATGTATCATGATCGTTGAAACAGATTTTCCAATATCGTACCACACCGACTGACCTTTGGTTATGGAAGTAAAAATCAAACTTAAAAATAGCAGCAGGTTGGTAATTAATCTTGCAGAGACAGTTGGGTTCATATAAATTATCCAGTCTTTAGTACTAATAAAGATTGAGTTCTAATTTAAATAAACACTATTCAACTTAAAGTTTGAAAAGCAAGAGTTTAAATTTTAAGAAAAATTAAGGGGCTTTGACAGGCTGGTTTTAAGTAATTGAATCATTAAATGGATAAGCATAAAACTGGAGGAGAGAGTGGGATTCGAACCCACGGTCCTTTTGGGACAGCGGTTTTCAAGACCGCCGCAATCGACCACTCTGCCATCTCTCCAAAAATTTTTAATAATCGCTTATAGAATAATAAATCTAGCGAACAAATCAATCTTTAGTCGCGGAATTTAGCTTTTTATTAGGATAAACATCAATTTTTTGGGCTTGCGCCAGCGTATAATCGCCAATTGCAGTGCGGGTTAATTGTTGTAAATAGCCACCGGTGTTTAATTTTAGGCCCAAATCACGCGCTAAGCTACGAATATAAGTGCCTTTACTACAAACGATTTCTAGTTCTAGTAATGGCCAATTATAATTTAGAATATTAAATTCTGTAATAGTGATTTTACGGCTAGCTAATTCCGGTGTAATGCCCTGGCGAGCTAAATTATAAGCCCGTTTACCATTGATTTTAATGGCCGAATATTTTGGTGGTAGTTGTTCAATTTCGCCTAAAAAATTATTTCTAAGTACGGTTTCAATCTGATCACGTGTGGGTATAGTATCAATATTTACCGGTGTGATTAGACCCTCGGCGTCATCGGTCTCTGAGAAAGCTGTGAAATTAATGGTAGCCTGATATTTTTTAGCTAAATTGGTTAATTCAGCAATTTTCTTAGTACTTTTACCGGTGCAAACTAATAATAATCCAGTCGCTAAAGGATCTAGTGTGCCAGCATGACCCACTTTTTTAATACCAGTGAGTCTACGAATCGCTCTAATCACATCCATGGAAGTGCAACCGGCTGGCTTATTGATAAGTAGTAATTCAGAAGAAAAGTGCATAATGATTTGGTTTTACCTAAGAAAAAACTAGCGTTAGCCAGGCGTAGTCTGCCGAGCCTGAAGGCCCCAGCCGTCGCTAAAAGCTATGGCGGGCGCGGCCGGATAGACGAAGACTGGTGCGCCCAAAAGGAGTCGAACCTTTAACCTTCAGATCCGTAGTCTGATGCTCTATCCAATTGAGCTATGGGCGCATACTAAAATAAATATGTATTTAGAGTAACTTTTTTAAAAATTTCAGCAACCATTTATGTTAATCTTTTTTGCATAAACGCTCTACCTGAATGAGATTTTAGATATTTTTCGAATTCTAGAGCTTTTGATTTATTGTTAAACGCGAGATGCAGTACTGGCTCCCATGGTTTATGTTCTGCCGTATAAATTGATTGGCCATGATTGTGAGCCTCTAATCTATTTTGAAGATTAAGTGTATAGCCAACATAGAACTTCCCAGGGAAATTTATGGCTTTAATAATATAAACGTAATACATAGAGATGTTGCTATTTAAATAAAAAGTCCGGCGTCGCTTGCAGCTATGCCGAGACAGTCTTCGCCTGTTATAGTTGCTATCAATATCATTTGTTAGAAAAA
>DATEBN010000008.1:0-4080 GCA_035287785.1 Candidatus Babeliales bacterium | reverse complement strand
TATGTTTTTTATGTCTTAGCCTATGCCCCATATATGTATGACCAAATGCTCTGGGCTAATGAGCCCCTCAATATTCGCAGCTGGCAGATTAGTTTGCAATTAGGTCCAGATTGTTATCGACCATCTGTGTTAACACCGGTGGCCCTACCAGGTAAATATCAGCTAGCTTTCGGCAATAGATTTAATAAACATAAGCAGGTTTATCTAATAGGCTTTGATTTAAAGTCTCAAAATTTAATAAATAATAATACTGACGATAGCAGTAATGATAGTAGTAATACTAGCAATAACTCAAACAACTTTAAAAACTTAAATCATAGCCGCTACTTACAACATAATCAAAGTAGCTGCGCTGCGCCTGAAACGCGTGATAAATTGGCAATCTGCAAGCAAGTCGAACAAGAGCTTGCACAAATAGAACAAGCTCACACTAGCAACACTGCTGTTAACTTAGATATAGTAAGCGAGCCTAAAGCTCTAGCGAGCGATTCAGTAAAATCTATGACTACTAAGCAACCAGAACAGCTAATTGTGAGTATTAAACTTAGATCACTCCAGCAATCAGCTATCTTGCACTGGGCACCAGGCAATTATCAATTATGTGATCAAGCTAATGGCGAATGTGATCCAGCAGAATTTTTATTACGAGTACGCAAATGATTTTAAGAATTGCGATGGGTGCTGATCATCGTGGCTATGAACTTAAAAAGTTTATTATCGAAAATTTAGTTGCTAATTTAAATATCAACAACAGCACGCCAACTAATAACGAGCTAGTAGAAATTCATTATTCAGAAAAAATTATCCCTGAAAAAACTATGGGCCAAAAAATTAGCTGGCTAGATCAAGGCTGTCATAATAACTCAACTTGCGATTACCCAGAGTTCGCCCATAAAGTTTGCCAACAAATTTTAACTAACCAAGCTGACCTGGGTATATTAATTTGCGGCTCTGGAATTGGTATGTCGATCGCCGCTAATCGCTATTCACAGATTTATGCCGGACTAGCTTGGAACGCTGAACTAGCACAAACAGCCAAAGCTGTTAACAACTGCAATATTTTAGTCCTACCAGCTAATTTTCTAACCCCAGAACTAACTCTAGAGATTATTAGAACTTGGCTAAGTACTAAATTTAAAGCTGGTAAATATCAAACGCGATTAAACAATTTAGATTTAATTTAAAAATTCGAAATTTATCTATGCTCTTCTGGCTCGCCAAACGCCTAACTTTCAGTCCGTATACCAATCACGCCACTAAAATCATGCTAATTATCAGCATGACCAGTATCGCACTAACTTGCGGCGCACTAGCATTAACCTGGTCGATTATGCGCGGCTTTGAAGAAGTTACTCTAAAAAATTTACAAACCATTCACCCGCAATTAATTATGGAAAGTAAGACTAGTGCAAGTTTAAACTTTCCGGCGATTCAGCAGGTGCTAAAACAAGAATTTCCCGAGATTAGTGCTTGTGCGCCCAAAATTACTCGGCAGGTAATTATTGCCACCCAAGAACAACAACTTAGCCCCGCCATCACCATTATGGGAATCGTGCCAGAGTTAGAATATCTAGTCACTAATTTAAATTCACAAATAATAAATTTAGATTGTGACTCACAGTTCCCCCTAGATTGCACCAGAGACGAGCGGGAGATACTTAATCCCGTAAATAATAATTTAAAAATTTTAGATTTAATTACTAATAATATTCCCGATCAAATCTTAATTGGCACAGAGCTAGCTGAAAATTATAATTTAAATCTAGGCGATCAGATCGAGCTATTAATTCCCAATCAAGCTAATAATTTAACGCGTTCGATCCAATTTGAGTCCCATAATGCTACCGTCGGAGCAATTTTTAAGACCGGTATTAGTGATTTTGATCAGAACTTAGTTATCTGCAATTTAGATTTTATAAAAATCTTATTTCCCGGTAGCCAAATTATCCAAGTTGGTTTAAAACTAAATTCACAAAATTTACCTACACCATACTATTTCGCCCAAATCGCTAACTATTTTAAAACTATCCCAAACACACCCGATTTAAAGTTATTAAAAAAATTAAAATCAAGATTTAAACTTGAGATTTACCCCTGGCAAGAATTATATGCCCCGATTATGGCTGCTTTAAGATTAGAAAAATATGTGATGGGCCTAATTTTATTATTAATCACAATTATCACCAGTTTCACAACTATCGCACTGATGTTTATGTTAGTTACTCAACGCACACACGAAATTGCTATACTGCAAACTTTAGGCTTAAATCAAACCAAAATTAAGCTGTTATTTAGTTTAATTGGTTTAACTGTAGTGACCTGTGCAACGACAATTGGACTAATAATTGCTGGTTTTTTGGGCTTACTATTAAACAAATATCCCATAATTACTTTGCCAGAAGTTTATTTAATTAATACACTGCCAATTAAGCTAGAATTTACAGTTTTTTTGACAATTTTTGGTTTGTCCCTGATATTAGGACTGATCGCTACTTGGCTACCTATAAAACAAGTTAAATATTTACAAATCGCAGCTATTTTAAAACAGCGCCTATAATCGTAAATATTATAAATTGATTTAGTATTAACTTAGTGATTTTAATTAGTATTGTTATTTGAATAACCATTATTTTAGCGAAGGAGATCTTATGAAAAGATTCTTAGCATTGGCATTAGGTGTATTAGCTTTAGGTAGCCTTTCAGGCTGCAAACAACTTGGTTGCGATAAACCAGCACAGAGCGAAGCTCCAGCTGCTGCTCCAAGCGAAGCTCCAGCTCCTGAAGTTGCTCCAGAATCTTCTGAAGAAAACAAACCTGCTTAAATTTAAGTAAGTTGCAAAAAAAGGCGTGAGCGATAACTAATTTCAGTTATCGCTCACGCCTTTTTTTGCTTACAAATGGTCATATTGATGTTATGCCCCGCCTAACGATTTGAAGTCGTTAATTAAAAACACCCATCTGCTAAGTAGCTGACTAACCTGGAGTAAATTAAAAAATTGGACAAAAGCTTAATAAATATAAGCTCTTGATAAAATGTTCATCAAAAGGTCCATTTGGATCTGTCTTGCGATAGATCAACATACCGTGGTTATCGTGTTTCAGTTCCCAACTGCAAACTGAAGGCTCTGGAATGCCCACTGCTTCGGCAATCTCTTGAGCTGCTTTAGTTTGATTGTGGGCACGCGCACTATTACGATTCACGCTACGGACTAACTGGTTGAATTGTGATTCCCGCATGAAGTCACTAAAAATGTCAGGATTGGCCCATGCATTTTCATTCAAATGACCCAGTTCCGCAACGGAAAAGCCCGCGATGCCCTTTAAACAGTCGAAATCCGGATTATCAACGAGATAAGCAGCATGCGTCACATTAAAATTGCCTTCACGGCAAAGACCATGTAAAACAAATTCAGCAATATTCTCGAAGTTCTGGAGCTCAATCATCTTTCTGGGCAGGTCTGTTAGAGACCCCAATAAGCTTTGATGCTGGCTTAGGAGTTCTCTTTCGCTCATAGTAACTCCCCTTTCTTAAAAAGAGTACATAAAATACTACTCCCTAACATAAGCAGGCTATTCTAAAAAAAGCAAAAGAAATTTTTTTGCCGGTTGATCTTCACCATTAATTAAGCTAAAAAATTAATTAATGGTGAAACTCTAGTAAAAGTTTATTTAAAATACTTAAAATATTTAAAATTATTTCCAAAAATTAGTAACTAAAGGGCTGCTTATCATGAGTTTGAGATTTAATCCCACCAGTTACTTATTACTAAAATTTAAAATTGAATCTTTAAAACTTTTACCTAAAAACCACACGCTAGTTTTAAATTTGCTAGTTATCATACTCTGCTGGCATCAGCAGAGTGATACACGCAATTACTTCAGAGGTATTGATCCGGCGATACCGTATATCGAAGTGCAATGGTCTGACCAAGCTGCTAATCAAGCGGATCTTGAAGCTAATCCAATCTATACTTTACGTGACTCACATTTAAAAGAACGTCCAATTTTTCATACTTTTGATCTACATTATTTCCAAAGAAAATTGCTACCCAACGGACCAATCCCATATCGCAATAGCGC
>DATEBN010000007.1:0-5581 GCA_035287785.1 Candidatus Babeliales bacterium | reverse complement strand
AAAAATCCATAACTGGATCTTATTAATAATTACCGGCACCTTAGTTAGCGGATTCTTGTATCTCATTATTTTTAATGGCGGCCAAATTCACCCGCGACCAGCTTACGAATTTACACTGCTAGATTATACCGCTAGATATTTACTGGTAATTATGTTGCCCACTGTATTTTTGGTATTATACAGTATCTATAAACAAAAAATTCCTAAAATTCTCAAACAGCAGATTAAAACACTCTTTATTGGCCTAATCGCCCCCCGCATTATTGCCGACTATGTCCAAACTTATACTTCTAAGTTAGTGCCAGAATATGTCATGAGTAACTATTTTGCCGTGAGTATCTCAAGTATCTCAGTCGCCTACGCTGCACTTTACTGCACCAATAAAATTTTAAAATTACGGTTCTTAAATCTAAATAGCCACGTACAAGCTGGTGGCCATAAATTTAATTTTATTAACGATTTTAGAACCATTTTAGAACAGCTTAGTCATGCCACAACTACACGTGAATTAACTAATACTGTGAAAGATTTTTTTCAAAAAGCGCTGCAGATTCCAACTGGTTTAACCCTAGTTTTTTTCCGACAATTAAATCATAATCCTAGTTTGTCAACTCAAGCACGCGAGCGAATGTTATTGCGCGCGCCTTCTTCTGAACCAGATGTTTTAAAAAGTGCCCTAGTCGAAAGTTTTATTAACTCTAGCACCGAAGTCCAAAAACATTTATTCGAAAAAAGAATTTTAATTTATGATGAAATCGAATTTAGTAATTTTTATGACGATAATCAAGTACGTCAAACTGTACTAACTTTCATGCAACAGGTGCATGCTGAGATTTTTATTCCAATTTACCAAGATCATAGTATTAGCGCCTATATTTTAATTGAACGTGATGCTAAGCGTAAAGGATTATATAGCGACTTAGAACGTGATGAGATGATCGTATTTGCCAGTTATCTAGAAAACACGATTAATCTATTACAAAAACAAGATCTAGACACTATTATTTTACGTGAAAAAGAGCTCCAAGAAGAACTATTTTTAAAACACCAAGAGATTAACCAATACAAAGAGAGTATTCGCTCGTTTTTAAAAAAATCTCAAAAGAACATCGGGATTTTATTCTATAAAAATCGCAATTTTGTTTTTGCTAATCAATATGCCAAAGAGATTATTAAAATTAACCCCAATGTCCAGGATAGTCACCCGTTAGCCCAAAAACTTAGAGCTTTAGCACGCCAAGTAATCGAGTATAAATCAGCCCAAACTGGTTTTGCGACTGATCCTGATGGTCAAAAATTAATTATCTCAGCTGTACCCAACTTAGAATATAATAATGTGATTATCACAGTTTATTACCCGGATATTTCGGATATTGTTAAGCAACAAATCGATCACTTAAATGACCCCTCCCGCTGGGACTATCTATTATATTTAGAAACGACTGAGTCCGGCAAATTAATAAATCAGCTAATTCCTGGCACTGGTGAAAGTTTACTAAATTATAAAATTAGTTTACTGCAGATCGCGCTCTCTAAAAAAGCAATCTTACTCTCGCTACCCGAAGACGATCTAATTAACACTGTTGAAATTATTAACCATATTAGTCTGCGTAAAAATCTATATATTTTAGATCTCCAAAATCGACTTAATAATTTCGACGTTGCCATTAAACTTTTTGGGATTAATCCTATTTTTGGCAAGACTATCGATGCGCCACCACTATTACAAAGTTTGCATAACGGTACATTATTTATTAAAAATATTCACTTACTAGATCTTGAAACACAAAATTATTTAGCTGAGTTTATTCGTTATGGCTTTTATCACCAATTCAAGGGCGATCAAAAAAGCAGCAGCGATGTGCGCGTAATTTGCTCCACTAATCATAATTTGAAAGAGTTAGTCAAAGAGCAAAAATTCTCAGCCGAGCTTTATCAAGCATTAAAAGAAACGACACTCACCATGCCGTCACTCTTAACTTTGCCAGAACCAGAGTTAGATTTATTAGCCCATGATCTCGGTGAACAGATCTTAGAAAATAGTAAGCTTAAAAACTTTTTAAGTTTAACTGATAAAGACCGTAAAAAATTAGTTAGTCGCCAAATGGTCAGCATTTCAGAGTTTAAATTAAAAATTCAACGACTTATTGCCGAGAAATCTAAAGAGCATAATCTTAAACCGGCTACTGTTATAGACCCGATTTTTAATACGGCTGATCCAGCTTTAATCGAAGCGGCTAAATTGGGCAAACATGCCCTCAAAGATCCAGCTGTCATGGCCCTGCTGTGGGATAAATTTAAAAACCAGAATAAAATCGCGGAGTTTTTAGGAGTTAATCGCTCTTCAGTGCATAGACGCTGTAAAGATTATAATTTGGTTTAATAGCACCTAGCGTAAACTAAACTAGTACACTAAACTAAATCTCATGAAAATTAGCTTAGCCCAATTAGAGACTTTAAAATCTGCTTTATTATATCTTCGCATGGCGCAACTACGCGCGCTTTGCTTACAACTACAAATCCCAGATCGTGGCTTAAAACTAGTTTTAATTGAAAATATTCTAAGCTATTTAACTACTGGAAATATTCCCAAATCAACTCCAATACCAGCAACTTCTAAAGCTAAGCTGGGCACAACTTATCCCCTATCCCCAGCAACTTTAATCTTATCTGGAAGTTATAAAAACGATCTTAAAACACGCTTATTTATGCAAAAACTAGTTGGGTCACACTTTCATTTTACTGCTCATGGCATCGACTGGCTGAAAACGCGCTGGCAAAATGGCCAACCACCAACTTATCAAGAGTTTGCTGATTATTGGCAGGAAAGTTATTTAGCTCATCAAAAACAAAAACCGATTCCTAAAGCTGAATGGGCTTATATTAATTATGTCCAAACACTTTTAGCTGAAAATCCCAATTTAACTAAAACTGAAGTGACACAGTGCTGGTTACAAAAACAGGCTGAACAAGTAGCACTTGTTGAAAAAATTATAAAAGCGCTTTAATTAACGCCCAGATACCAAAGCTACAAATTGCTATCCCAGCAGCATAGTTAATCCATAAAATCAAACGATTTGAGATTTTTTTACGAAAAATACCGACAGCGCCACAAAGAAGTAACCACCAAATAGCTGAGCCGATAAATACACCAATCACAAAATTTAAACCTTGGGTATAGCCAGTCACATCAATTCGTAAACCGGTGAATAATGCCATGAAATCTAAAATCGTAGCGGGATTAGTTAATGTTAAGAAAAAAGTTGAGACATAAGCACCGAATAATAATTTGTGATCGATTTGTGCAGCTTGCAACGCTGGCTTAGCCCAAAACTTTTTTAAACCAAGATATATTAAAAACAAGCCGCCACAAATTGATAAAGGCGTACGCACATTTAGCATAACTGTTGCCAACGACTGCATACCAACCGCTACTAAAATTCCGTACATCATATCAGCCGTGGCTGCACCAAGTCCGCAGATTACGCCAAATCTCAGGCCATGCGATAATGTATTTTGGATACACAGCAATCCAATAGCGCCAACTGGGGCCGCGATTGAAAATCCAACCATGATACCTTGCAAAATCATTGAAATATCCATAAATACCTAACGAATTGTTAATTTGCAGATTTATTTTGGGTATTAATATAACTGTTTTACCCATACTATCGCGAGCTGTAATGTCGGCACCTGCATTAATTCAACGATGATCTTCACGTGCCATAGAAATACGCTCCGCGCGTTCTTCTCTGCAAGTTGCTTTAAATTCTTTAACAGTTGGAAAATCTCGCACACCATCGGCAACATTAGCCCCGGCGCTTAGCAATTTTTTAGCTATAGTAGTATGCCCACCTACCAACGCGTGAGTCAAAGCTGTGAGACCATTATGATCAACAAGATTGACGCTAGCATCAGCCCTCAATAAGGGGGCCACCACCGCCTCTTCTCCTCGATCAGCTGCCCACATTAAGGCTGTATACCCATCACAATCCTGTACATCGATTTTTGCACCAAATGACAGTAGCGCTTTAACTAATATTAAATCTCCCCTACGAGCCGAGTGCATTAATATAGTTCTAGCACGCATATCTGGCGTATCAATATCAGCACCGCTATTCAATGCTGTTTGTATATCTGATAAAAGTGGATATGGCTGTTGGATTAGCTCCCACAATGCCTCATTAACTGAATGTTTACGTTTTATATAAGCAAGATCTATATGACCGTAATCTACTCCTGAATATACTGCCCTTTCTCTAATTCTACGGGCGTCATAAGCCGCTTGCATAACTGCCAAATCTGCTTCGGTAGCTATTAAATTACCAACACCGCGCGCTACACGGGCCCGTGTTTGTATATCAGTTAAATCTCGACTTACCGCCATAACCGCTCCAAAGTCTGCGCTTTTTAACGCTAATTGAATAGCTTCGAAATCGCACACTGCTACAGCATCATGTAATCGTTTATGACCTACCCCTTCTTCTACAAAGTCACTGTCAGCGGCCCGATTGAGCGTCGTTATAAATAACCAACTAAAGATTAAAAAATATTTGATTTGCATCTTGCCTCTTACTTAATTTTACAGCTGTGTTTGATATTGTTGCACATCTATCTCAAAATCAATTTTATTTAAATCCTCTACCGCCAAAATCCGTAAATCCGCCGTAATTCTAAAATAGCTAATTGGTTTATGCAGCCGTTGAGCAAACTTAATCTCCGCTAACACCCCATCACTAATGGTACCAAAGACCCACAGCTCATCGCTACGTTTCAGTAAATTATTATTAGCATTACGAATTAAATCGCGATTTACCGCATCAGTTAAGAAATAGTCGAATGACATAAATGGGTTAACCGGAATTTTATCTAATTCCAGCACGAACTTAGAAATAAACATGCGATAGTAGAATAAATGCTTGGACATTGCTGTAAAAATTAGGGCTTTGTCCTGGTTAAGCTGCAATGCAATATGCGAGAAATTTTGTGACATTAAATGTTTTCTTTTTATGAAAGTAGTTACAAGCTTGCCAATTTATTCTGCATATTAGTGTAACTACTCTGCAAAAAATTATAAGTCGCTTGGACATTAATTTATAAATATCTTCGCACCCTAGTCCCTTGTAGACAAATTTGATAAAAGCGCCCGGAGAATCTAGCAGCATTGGATTATCATGATAAATCGCACCAAAGATACACTTAGTATATGGTTTGACTATTACATTTCTAACTAGCCATTCTCGTGTATTGCCGCCAGCCTCATTATGGGATAAATTTAAAAATCAGAATAAAATCGCGGAGTTCTTAGGCGTCAACCGCTCCTCAGTGCATAGACGCTGTAAAGATTATAATTTGGTTTAATATATCTAGCGCTCGTCCCGAATCTATCTATTTATTATCTGCCATCTTTACCTTCATGCCAGCCGCCATCTGCTGCCTGACGTGGTCGTAAACTACGAACTCTGAGCGGCACCATTTCAATGCCTGGTTCTGTGCTCATAGCTGTATGATTACTAGGTGCACCAGCTGATTTTAAAATCCGGATTTGCACAGGATCAGTCGCGTAATCCAAAGCTGTTTT
>DATEBN010000006.1:0-10484 GCA_035287785.1 Candidatus Babeliales bacterium | reverse complement strand
ACCGCGCACTTTATCTTCCAAAACCGTCAAAAGATCCATGGTAAACTCCCTTTTTTAAATTAGAACAGAATCAGTAAAATTTCTTTACGATTCACATTCTACTACCATGAATTTTTACAGGTCAAGCAAACTTTATTTGTTAGCTAAAGAGACCAACTGATCGAAGGTTTTTGGTTCATAAATTGCTAATTGACTTAACATTTTACGATTCAATTGCACTTGTGCGTTCTTCAAACCGAAAATAAAGCGATTGTACGGCGTATTACGCAATTTAGTAGCTGAAGCGATGCGAGCGATAAATAAACCACGCATGTCACGTTTTTTTAATTTACGCCCCTTAAAGGCAAAAGCCATAGCGCGCAATAAAGTTTCTTTGGCACGCTTAATGACATTTTTACGTTGACCCCAATAACCTTTAGTCTGTTTTAATAGTCTTTTATGTCTCTTATGGGATGCAACCCCACGTTTAACTCTACTCATGAATCTCTAACCTACTAAGATTTAAATTATTCAATTAACACTATTTATTTAAAGCCATACGGCAATAAGCGCATCACGCCGGCATGATCTGCCGCACAGATATAACCAGTTTGACGCATATGACGTTTTAACTTACGATTTTTTTTGGTCAGTAAGTGACGACGATACGCTTTGCCAATCTTAATTTTACCGGTACCGGTAATTTTAAAACGTTTTTTCGCCGACGATTTAGTTTTCATTTTTGGCATAATATATAATCCCTATTTCAAGTAATAAACACGTGACCAAAATTGTCCCGGAGAAGAATCTTTTTCCATCATTAAAGCAGCATGTGGAATATTCGGATTATCTTTCAGCATTTGGTCTATTTTGTTAAACATATGTGCACCAAGCTCATTACGGTTAGAGTTCTCTCGGCCCCGAAACTGCACGGTAATTTTAAGACGCATGCCACTTTTTAGGAAGCCTACACCTTGATTAAGTTTAGTTGAAAAGTCGTGATCGCTAATTTTTGGACGCAACTTTAGCTCTTTAACTTTCACGACCTTTTGCTTTTTCTTACCTTCTGACATCTTTTTTTTCTTGGCATAGATTACTTTGCCAAAATCCATCAACTTAGCGACTGGTACACCATCTGCGCCTTCATTAGCAATCAGAACCAAATCCATCCCAGCATCATGCGCTAATTGCAGAGCGCGCTCTTTCGTAACAACCCCAATATTGTCACCTGCGTCTGTGATTAATTGTAACTGTGTAGCCAAAATTCGCTCATTGATTTGCGGCAAATTAACTTTGTTTTTCAAACCGAAATTTCCCCTGAAAGAAATAAAAATAAATAAAGATAAAATTTAAAATAGTTTTTTACGGCACCATAATTTCGCGTACGCGTGCATTTAGTTGCGTAGCTAACTCAACATTTTCCTTGAGAAACTTAATGCCTTGTTCGCGACCCTGCGCAATATGTTTACCTTCGAGTGATAACCAAGCTCCAGATTTAGTAATAATTCCATGTTCTAGTGCTGCATCTAAAATGGCAGCCTCATGCGAAATACCTTCACCAAAGAACAGATCTAACTCCACCCGCTTAAATGGTGGCGCCATTTTATTTTTAGCTACTTTTACAGCTATTCTATTACCAATTACATCATCCCCCTTTTTAAGGGACGCAATTCTGCGAATATCTAAGCGCAACGAGGCATAAAATTTTAGGGCATTACCACCAGTAGTTGTTTCTGGGTTGCCAAAAGCAACAGTCCCAATTTTCTGACGCACTTGGTTAATAAAAATTAAAGCAGTTTTAGATTTATGCACAATCGGGGTCAGTTTACGCAAAGCCTGTGACATTAAACGTGCCTGTAAGCCCATATGGGAATCGCCCATCTCGCCTTCGAGCTCTGCCTTAGGAACTAAGGCGGCAACTGAATCGACTACAATTAAATCTACAGCACCAGAACGAACCAGTGTTTCAACAATATCGAGTGCCTGTTCGCCATAATCAGGTTGAGAAATAATCAGCTCATCAATATTTATACCTAGGCTTTGCGCATGCTTAGGGTCTAGAGCATGCTCCGCATCGATAAATGCACAAACACCGCCCGCTTTTTGAGCGTTGGAGATACCATGCAAAGCTAAAGTAGTTTTACCAGTTGCCTCGGGGCCATAGATTTCGGTTACCCTACCTCTAGGGAATCCCATTACGCCAATGGCATAATCAATTAAAAGTGAACCGGTTGAGATTACCTCAATCTGTTGGTTAGGGGTTTCGCCAAAGAGCATCACCGCTCCTTTGCCGTGCGCTTTTTCGATTTGCGCAAAAGCAGCATCTAAGGCTTGGCGCTTGGAGTTAAGAAGGTCTTTGCTCATTTGGTTGCTTTCAATAAAGTTTGATTTGTTTCTATTTTAGCATTTTTGCCCAAAGACGCAATAAAACCCTGCTGCCATTGGTAATTTCTTTGATTTATGAGAGTTTTAGCAATCGCAGCTTTCTTTTCGGCCATTTCGGTAGAAAGAGCAGGCAACTTGAGATCCACTAGCCTAATCACGTAACCAGCTCGATCGGCCCGACTAATGCCGGCATCACCAATCATAAATTCATCCCCCCGAGTGATATAGGTAGTAACAGCATCTACCCGAGCTAAGTCCCAAACAACATCTAAGGGGATTCTTTTTGCGCGCAACTGAGCATCATCATATACTTCGGAACGAGTTAGCTCTTTAGTAGTATAAAGCTCACCATCAAACTGCTTAGCCAAACTCTCAAAGCTGACTTTTTTATCAATATAAGCTTGCTTAACCTGATTTAACTTAGCCTGCATAGCTTTGGCTACCAAGTCTGCTTGATAATTTTGTAAAACAGTGGCTCTGATTTCATCTAGCTTTTTAACATGCGCTTTATTAACACCAGTTAAACCCTCTACAGTTAAATTATCGCCTTCAAAACTATAATTTAACCTACCAGCAGCTTTAATCGAGAAAAGCGCACGCACTTGTGGATCTTGGTCGTTAATGGTGCCAACTAGATTAGTACCAGTAATATTTTTCTTATCAGCAAACAGTTTAAACTGCTGTGCCCCGCTAGCTGAGCTAGACATGCGCCTCATGGTAACTTCTACAATTTTGTGGAATTTCTGCGTAGTTAGCTCTTTGGTAATTTGCGACCTGAGCGCATCTAAACTCTTAAAAGTAGCCGGTGTACGGGAAATTCTTTGAATTATCTCGATCCCCTCTGGTAGTTCGATCACTGGTGAAATCTCACCATCAGTTTTTAAAGCAAATGCGGCCTTTTCGACCCCTGTAGCTTTATCAGTACTTTGTTCAATAACCGTTTCTTTAGGGTGGTGGTTAGCAAAACTAGCTTGACCACTGACTAATTCTGCGCGTAATTCTTTAGCCTGCGTATAAGTAGCATAGATATCTTGATCAGATTTTTTGGGGATCAGTATGCGTCGAATTTTAATCTGAGCTGGTTTTTCCTGATATAAACTTTTTTTATTTTTATGGTAAAAGTGCGAAACATCTTGCTCGGTGACCTTAATCGCAAAATCTTTAAGTGTTAATTTCCATAATTTACCAGCGCGTACTTCTTCGGTCCAATAACGTTTTTTTAAATCATTTTGCTGTTTGAAGTAACCAGCTAATTCATGATCACTAATTTTTTGCGCATTAATTTTGACCACTAGCTCTTTGGCTGGAAAAGTAATTACGGCAAACTTTTTGCGACCATTACGATTAGCATAATCTTGGTCGATCTCGAACTGGCCTACTAGCGCAGCACTGGATACCAAATCTAGTACTAGCGTAGCTTGTAACTCTTTAGCCACCAATTTTTCAAGCTCAGAGACTGACTGTTTATAAGTTTGCTGGACTGCTTTCTTATCGATCTTACCGCTAACTTGATCAACTAAAGCTACCGGCAATTTATTAATTAATTCTTTTCGAATTGTCGCCGCAGGAATCACTAATTTTAATTTATCGCCAGTCTGATTAATCAAACTGCTTAAAACAAAATTATTAACTATATTCTGAACAGGATCTAACGAGAAACTAGTTTGCGATGCCAGCATCATTTGCATAGCCTGATCACCATACTGCTGCTGCATATAAGCTAATTTTTCTTTTTGGGACTGTACGCCATGCTCAAATTCTGTAGCGCTTAGCACTGCCCCGTTCACTCTAATGGCATAATCGCCATGCTTTTTAAATAATTTTAAAAAATCTGCCATAAAAAAAATGCCACTCATGGACAAGATTGCCACCCATACAAAAGCATTTAGCCAACGTGTGCCCATTTTTTCTCTGATAAAGGAAATCATTGTAGTCCAATCGATAGTTTGCTTAAGTTATTATTCAGGCTAATTTATAATATTTTAAAAAAGTTTATTTATGGTAATTATCTTAAATTTCTAGAACTTTGGGACTCGATAAATTTTCTTGCACCTTTAATTCTTGTACCAACTGCTCTAGCTTAGCTTGATCGGTAAATTTTTCAGTAACAATCTGGTACCAAGTATATAATTTATTTTTACTATTGCGACTATGGCGCGTTTTGATCTGTAAATTATATCCGGCATTCTGTAACTTATTTAAATATCTTTGCGCTGCTTTCAAATTACTAAAGCCTAATAGGGTACCATAGTACTGCTTAGCTGGTTTTATAGTATTAGAATTTTCGCGATCTTGATCAGCAGCAACTACCGAGTTGGTGCCAGTGCCAATGTCAGCAGAGCAGTTTTGATTGTGCGCTGAAAGAGAAGTCGGGTTATTTAAGCTATTCAGTTCGACAGTTTTTTCTGCCAGCGCACTAGATAATTGCGCTGTTAAATCTACAATGGGTTGTCGCCGACCCAAAAAATAACCGGTTAAAAAACTTAGTAAACAACACACCATAAACGCGGCTAGGATCAGACTAGCCGGCCTTTTAGCTATAAATAAACCAGTTGTCGAACGACACAAGCAATTTTCAGATCGATTTTCCACTGTACTTACTCACTTTTTAAGCTTGCTATCTTAGCAAAATTTGGATCGCTTAATAGTCGCTTAATATATAGATCAACATCGGTAGCCGTCAAGTTCAACCATTCAATTTCAATTTGCCCAGCAGATTTTTCCGTTAATTGCCGGGTAAGCATTTTGAAAAATGCGATTTGACGTTTAGCATAATTACGGGAACGCTTTTGAATTAACTGTACAGTACTAGCAGCTATTTTTTCTGAATTTAAATAACGCGAGCTAACAACACAGTTTGATTTTGCTGCTCGAAAAAACTTTAATAAATCATCGTAGCCGATTAAACGCTTAGCTAATAAAAATTTTTCCCAGGGTGTATCTACTAAATTTTGCACTTCTGTTGCCCAGCCAGCATCTAACATCTCTAAAACACGTTGATCTATCCTGGCATATAGCTCAGGCAAATCGCGCGTTAAAATTAGCAGTTTGATTTTCTGAGTTTGAGGCACAATGGGCGCATACTCGGGCTTAGCTTGCGAAGGCAAAATTTTATATTTTTGCCAGATCTCTAGCGCCCTTTGAATTCGATAGTGATCATGTGAATTAAGCTCTCGTGCGCGTACTGGATCAATTTGATTTAATTTTTCCCATAATTTTAAATTTTCTAAAGCGAGAATTTTTTCGGGGGAGCTTTCTGGAGAATTATTGTCATAAAAAGCAGGACTGTTATCAGACGCTTCAGGGTAAAGCTTATCCAGAGGGCTTTTAAAGAAAAGCGCTTGTAGATAAAAACCTGAGCCGCCAACCAGGATTGGTGTGGTATTTGATCTGTTATTAGCTATTACAGAGTTTAATTTTTCGAGTAACTCGATTACTAATCTGCGATACTGAAAAGCCGTAAAATTTTCAGGCTGATCTAAGATATCAAATAAATAATGGGGCATTGGCTCATGGCACCAATCTGGTTTAGCTGTGCCAATCGTTAGCGGCGTATAAAACTGCCCCAAATCAGCGTTAATTATTGCTGGGCTTTTTAACTGGGCCGCCAATTTTAAAGATAGTTCTGTTTTGCCAACCCCGGTCGGCCCTGCAATTATAATCATAATTTAAATTCCAGTTTAACTTTCTATTTAATTAATTATTTAGTTTAGAATATTTAAAATTAAAGTAAAAAACAGGGCTGGTATTTGCGCCAGCCCTGTAAATAACTCTAAAATATTAAAACACTAAATTTGACGACCTGTGAGATAAGCCGGGGTGTTTTTTGCCCAGGTGAAAGCCCCACGCAATAACTCCACCGCCCGCTCTTCCATCTCATTTTTAACCAAAGAGATCTCTTCAGCTAAGAGTGATTCAGTTTGCATTAACAAGCTACGTTCGCCAAAAGATAACTCTTTACGGCGTGAAATGTGGTTTAAATCACGGTAGATTTTAGAGATTTCGATCAAGTCACCAGTCTTAATTTTAAATTGATACTTCTTGCTACGTTTATTCCATGAACTAGGAATGGTTAGTTGAATCCCGGTACAATCGTTAGGGGTAGCCAGAATTTTAAAAATATGATCAATGTTTTCTTCGGAACTTAATTTACGAATGCCGACCATCTCAGTATTATCTACTGGCACCAAAATCATCATATCTTTATGTAAAAAAATCAACTCAAAGAAAGCGGCTGATTTACCGGCAATGCTCTTTTCCACCATGCGATTAACTCTAGCTACGCCATGTCCAGGGTAAACCACTTTTTCATTAAGAACGAACATTACTACTCCTTTTTTATGTGTAGATGCGCTCTTAGATTTACTCGTCTTAAAATCTATTTTATCATAGACTGTTAGGCTTTTAAAATTTAGTAGTTTAGCCCTGTAATTAAGCTAGGAATTGCGGCGCCGAAAGTTAGGTATTTTAAAATTATGCTGACTAGATCGTCATCGCTCTATCAAAAATTTGTCACAAATATCAAGTGGAACGCCTTATCCGCCACTTACTACCAAACCATTTTAACTTGCTTTATGATTTGGCTATTCAAAGTTACGTCACTTAGCACTTATGGCTTAATCGGTACAACTTTTGCCATCTTATATTTATTAGTAGATTTATTAGATTTAGGTTTTGATGGCTCGCTAGCAATCGATTTTAAATTACTAAGTGCTAGCAAATCAAACTTCAAAAAAATCTTTTTAGGTCAACAATTAGGGCAATTGTTCTTATTAAGCTTAGTGAGCTTGGGAATAATTTTTGGTCATAAGCTAATTAATAGCTGGTTTATGGCCAAGTTCAGTTGTTGTACGATCACGCCAGCGGTCTGGCTAACTTTAGGACTGTTGTTGGTTTTGGAAGGCTTGCAAAAAGATTTACGAGCGTTAGCACAACTATTTTTCTTAAGTAAAGCTTTGGCAATAGCACAAGTCTTAAGTATTACGGTTTATACGGGGATAATTTTATTTAATTATTATTTCTCGAGCTACTTATTACTTAATTTGCCCAATGATTTTAATTTAAATTTAAACTTAATTTTTGCGCCACTATTATTAAGCTCGATTTTAAGTTTAATAATTTTAAGCTGGGTCATTTATAGAAAATATCAAACACTACCAGAGCATAATAGCAATAGTATTAATGGCAACCCCGTATACGATACATTGGCGCCTAAGATGAAACTAAATCAAAAAAATATACCCAAAGAAACTGTAGGTGCAACCAGCTTAACTATTAAAGTTTTAATAATTCAGCGTTTCTGGATTTTCTTAAATCAGCTTAGTAAATTGGCTTTCAGTGGCAATTTTTTAATCACACTTTTAGCTAGTTTGTTTGGCACAGCTACTATTGCGCCATTAAAATTAACTAGTCGCATAGCAGTTTATTTACGCTATGTTTTATATCACAGTCTAGGGCTACCAATTCGATCGTTATTATCACAAACCCAAGCTAAATTTACGTTTCGTAATTATCGCACGATTTTAACGCAAATTTTTTATACGCTTACCGGGATTTTAATCAGCGCTGGGGTTATTTTAGCTAGTTTAACTGTGAGTCACGCTGAAAGCTTAGAAATTTTAATCCGCGAGAACAGTTTGATTTTTTTAGGAATATTATTACTCGACAATTTATTTTTAGCCCATGAACAATATTTCTTAGTAACCAATAAAATCTATTATTTTGTGATTCCCAACTTAATTACCATTAGCTTGATTTATGGCTTGGCTAGCACCTATCACCCTACTTTAAATAGCTTATTATTAAGTTTGGCAGCGTTACGAATTAGTACTTTTATTTTAATTAACTTTATTTTAATTAAAAAATTTGTTGAAAAAACTCCACAATCATTATAGCTTCGACTGTAAATGGCAGCGATTAACAAATCTAATTTAATAATCTAAAGGAGCCCTAATGAAGCAAGTTACATCCAGTTTATTATTACTATCAGTAACACTACTCACTGGATCCAGCGAGATGTTAAGCAAGGTAAAAAGTAAGCAAGATACATCGGTCGAAGAAAATAACGGTGATAATGATCAAGACGGTGCTAATATAAGTGCCAAACCGATAGCCGCACCAGCCGGCGCCATAACGCCAATCCCAACAGCCGAAAATGCTTTAGCTAGCGCTAAGAAAGCTGGAGAACAAGCCCATCGTGATTTCATTAAAGAACACAGCGTTGTAGTAGAAGATTTGAAACGCATTTTTGAAGATATTTTAGAAAGAGTCCATGAAATCGAAGGTCATGCTGCCAATGCTCGCGCTGGCGCAGCTTATGAGGGATCGCTCGCTGAAACTGCTAAACACCCAGCACATAAAGACCATCCCGATGTTAAAAAAGCCAGCGGTGCGGTAGTTACAGCTCAAAGCAACTCTGAAGGTGTAGCCTCTAAGGCCCTTGAAGCTGTCAGTACAATCAAAAAAGGTGCTGTGCAATTACAAACCAGCACTGGTGAAAACTCTGAGAAAATCAAAGATCAAACTATGGCTTTAGCTAAACCTAACACTAATGCTGCTATGGCGATGGGCGTTAGCTTAACTAAATCTGGCATCGACCTCGATGCCAACGCTAAATTAGCTGATATTAATAGCGCTGGTGATACATCAAACTAAATGGACTAAGTAAAAACACCGAAACTTATACCCCTGAAAACTATCTTGCCCGCCTACGTAGGCGGGCATCCCAGGGCAAAACATGATTACTCCAGCGGGGCTGGGATGCCCGCTGGAGTAATTTTTAATTAGAAATCCAAAAAAAACTATAAATATGAGTCCTACACACTAAGATTTTTAACTGGACAGATTGACATAATAAATAGCAAAAATTATGCTCTTAATAGTTTTAAATAAAACTGATTACGATCCAAAAGACAAAAAACTAAAAATAAAACTAAATTCAAATCAAGGGGTATTTCAGATGGGAAAAAAAATTATTGGTATTGATCTAGGTACCACTAACTCAGTAGTTTCTTTCATGGAGGGTGGCTCACCTAAGGTGATTCCAAATAAAGATGGTTCTAATACTACCCCTTCGGTAGTAGCTTTCACCAAAGATGGTAAACGCCTGGTTGGTACATTGGCCAAACGTCAAGCGATTACTAACCCAGAAAACACAATCTACTCTGCGAAAAGATTTATCGGCCAAAAATATGACGATATCAAAGCTGAAGCTGCCAAAATGCCCTATAGTGTAGTTAAGCGCGCTAATGGCGAAGTTGGGATTATGGCCCAGGGTAAAGAGTACACTGCTCAATAGATTTCAGCGGCCATCTTAGCACAATTAAAAGAGATCGCAGAAGACTATATCGGCGAAACAGTCACCGAAGCTGTGATCACTGTGCCAGCTTATTTCAATGATGCAGAACGCCAAGCCACCAAAGATGCGGGCAAAATCGCCGGCTTAGATGTCAAACGCATTATTAATGAACCAACCGCAGCTGCGCTAGCCTATGGCGAAGATAAAAAGAAAAATGGCATTATCGCTGTTTTTGACTTCGGTGGCGGTACCTTCGACGTATCGATCTTAGAGATTAACGATGGCATGATCGAAGTTAAATCTACCAATGGTGATACACACCTAGGTGGCGATGATATCGACCAACACTTAATCGACTATATTATCGCCGAATTTAAAAAAGAGCATGGCATAGATCTAGCGCAAGATAAAATGGCGCTGCAAAGATTAAAAGAAGCGGCCGAGAAAGCTAAAAAAGAGCTTTCGGCACTCGAAGAAACTGAACTTAATTTGCCATATATTACCGCGGACGCAACCGGACCTAAACACCTAAGTTTAAAAATTTCACGCGCTAAGCTCGAATCACTTTGCGCAGACGTTTTTAAAAGATTATTAATTCCATGCCAAAACGCGTTAGCTGATGCTAAAATACCTAAAGAAAAAATTGACGAAGTGTTACTGGTGGGCGGTTCGACTAGAATTCCTAAGGTTCAAGAGTTAGTTAAAGATTTCTTTGGCAAAGAGCCTAATCGTTCGGTGAATCCAGACGAAGTAGTCTCAATTGGTGCTGCGATCCAGGGCGGAATCTTAGCTGGCGATGTCACTGATGTATTGTAATTAGACG
>DATEBN010000005.1:0-2258 GCA_035287785.1 Candidatus Babeliales bacterium | reverse complement strand
GGTTGGGTGCATCGGCGACGCGATCATGGCGGTTTAATCTTTATTGATTTACGTGATCGTAGTGGCATTGTACAACTAGTGTTTAATCCTGATTTTGATCAAGTAGCGCATAAGTTGGCACAAGATTTGCGTTCTGAATATGTGATCTTAGCTAAAGGTGTGGTGGCTGCACGGTCACCGGAAACAGTGAATAAAAACATGCCGACTGGTGAAATCGAAATTCAGGTTAAAGAATTAAAAGTGCTCAATAAGTGTAAAAATCTACCATTTGCTTTAGATGACGCGCATAAGGTTGACGAAGAGTTACGCTTAAAATACAGATATTTAGATTTGCGTAGGCCAGAAGTTACGGAGAAATTTTTATTCCGCAATAAAGTAGTTTTTGCGATGCGTGAATATATGCATAACAGTGGTTTTTGCGAAGTAGAGACGCCGATTCTAACTAAGAATACGCCGGAAGGTGCACGTGAGTTCTTAGTGCCAGCGCGGGTACACTGGGGTAAGTTTTATGCGTTACCACAATCACCACAATTATATAAACAGCTTTTAATGGCTGGCGGTTTAGAGCGCTACTATCAAATTGCCCGCTGCTTTAGAGATGAAGATTTGCGTGCTGATCGGCAACCAGAATTTACCCAGCTAGATATTGAAATGTCGTTTATCGACGAAGCAGATATCATGGGCGTCATTGAAGGTTTGGTCCAAGCAATTTTTGCAGCGGCGTTTAAACAAAAATTAAATTTGCCATTCCCGCGCATGACTTATGATCAAGCATTTTCACAATATGGCTCGGATAAACCGGATTTACGTTTTGATTTAAAAATCTATGAGCTATCTAAATTATTTGCCGAAACTGAGATTAAATTTTTACAAGTGGCACTTAGTTTACCAGAAGGTAAAATTGGCGCGATCTGTGTCCCAGATTACCAATTTAGTCGCTCTGAATTAGATCAATTGGTTGGTCAAGCAGTTGAGATGGGTGCTGGTGGATTACTCTGGATTAGATTTGATGAAAATGGTTTGCCAGAATCACCCGTAGCTAAATTTTTACCAAATGATTTCTTAACACAGGTGCAAACTTTAGTGTCCGGTGCTACTAAAAATTCGACTTTATTTTTACTAGCTGGTGATTACCAGGATATGTGGACCTATTTAGGTCGCTTAAGAAATATACTTGGCAAAAAATTAAATTTAATTAATCCAGATGAGTTTAATTTTTCATGGGTCACTCAATTTCCATTATTCGAATTTGATCGTGATACCAAAACTTGGAACTCGGTGCATCATCCATTTACTTCACCAGAATTGGGTTGGGAGACTAAAGAGCTTAAGGATATTAAAGCGCGCGCTTACGATCTAGTTTTAAATGGCGTAGAGCTAGGTGGTGGCTCAATTAGGATCTATGATGCTGATATGCAAGCCCGTGTGTTTGAATTGCTAGGTGTTGATCCTGAAACTATGCAACGTAAATTTGGCTTCTTGCTGGAAGCTTTACGATTAGGGTTTCCACCATTAGGCGGGATCGCTTTGGGGATTGATCGCTTTATCATGTTATTAACTAAATCGCAGTCAATTCGTGATGTGATTGCTTTCCCAAAAACCGCGCGCGGTTACGACCCATTAATGGATTCACCAACTGAGGCTGATCCAGGTCGTTTAGATGAGTGCGGAATCAGGATTATGGAACGCACCGAAGAATAGTCCCTCGATATGCCCTATGGGCTACTCGGGATGAACGCTCTATAGAGAGATGCGCTTTCTATATCTAGGCATGCTGAGTAGCTCGATAGGGCTTTCTATATCTAGGCATACTGAGTAGCTCGATAGAGCGTATCGAAGTACGGATATTATAAAAATTTACTTATGCTTCGATACACCCTGCTTAAGCAGGGCTACTCAGCATGCCTAGGTTTATGGCGAGATTTAAATCTTTTAGGCTTTTATAACAGCTTAATTTAACTTTTCCGGGTTTAAACTTTATTTTTCTAGTTTTAATATGTTTAGCTAAGAGCTCAAGTGTTGGGGTAAATTTTTAAAATTTGAGAGTAGCTAAATGAAAATTGTAAATTTAGTGGGCCGAGAAATTTTAGATACGAATGGCTGGCCAACAATTGCTTGTGATGTCACACTAGATGACGGCACGATAGTTAGTTCAGTAGCACCAACTAATGTGCCTAGAGGGCCACATGAAGCTGTAGAACTGCGTGATGGCGGCACCCGCTTATTAGGTCTGGGTGTACAAAAGTCGATCGATATTA
>DATEBN010000004.1:0-4364 GCA_035287785.1 Candidatus Babeliales bacterium | reverse complement strand
GCTGAACGGATCGACAAAGCAGTCATGCCCGGCACCCAAGGTGGTCCCCTAATGCATGTGATCGCAGCTAAAGCCGTCGCATTTGGCTTAGCACTCCAACCAGAATTTAAAACTTATCAGCAGCAGATTTTGCTAAATACTAAAATTATGTGTGAAACTTTAAGCGCTTTTGGCTATAGAGTAGTTTCTGGTGGCACTGATAATCACCTGTTTATGCTCGATTTACGCGCACAAAAAATTACCGGTGCTGAAGCTGAACGCGTTTTAGGCCTAGCTGGGATTACAGTTAATCGTAATTGTATCCCCTTTGACCCCGAAAAGCCCTGGATTACTAGTGGAATTCGAATTGGCACAGCGGCGATTACGACCAGGGGCATGCGCGAGCTAGAAGTCCAAGAGATCGCTAATTTAATCCATGAAGCGCTCCAAAATCGCAGTGATTTACAAAAATTGGCTAATATTAAAATTAGAGTAAATACACTCTGCACGCTATTTAGCCTAGATTATAGTTATAGCAGTCCCACCATTAGAACTCACACCAATCCATCGATCCAATCAATATAATTATACTATATCTGCCCAGAGCATTGCTTTTAGCTAACCTGATTTGCTAACATTACTTTAAGTATTTTAGTATTAACCTATATGTGTAATGGAGGATCTCATGACACAAACTAAATTTAAGTTATCGAATTTTAAGTTTTTAGGGCTCGCCCTAGGATTATTATCGTCGCTGTTTAGCGCTAACGTTTCAGCTGTTGCTGTTCCAGCACTAGACGCTACAAGGTTTCCCGCCGGTTTGACGGTAATGGCTGGTGCTAGCACAGCTGATATTGCTGGTGGCGCTGGTTATGATATGTTAGATGGTTTTGCTTTGATAGTTGATACTCTGCCTCTTAGAGGCGGTAAAACTGCAGCCGATATTACTACAGCAAACTTCAATACAAATTATGATGATATACTTAATTTAGCTAAAACTGCTACTTGGGCAGTGCATTTAATGGCTCAAAATCCGGCCTTCATAGCTGCAGCTGCACCAGTCATAGGGGCAAGAGTACCATCAGCAGAAGCAACGGCTTTAAATGGCGCTAAAGATATTTTTGAGAATGGCCTACACATTAGTTGGGCAGCATTAGCACCAGCACCTGGAAGTTATGCCCATAGTGCTTCAGCTACCTATAACATTCCATGGTTCAGCGATATTGGCGGCGGCGTAAAAGGTTACAATGTGCCAGATGCTACTGGTCACTATGCACTTGACCGTGCTCGCACCAACGGCGATGTAGATTTGATAGCAATTTTAGAAGCTCAAGGTGACGCGCAATTTACAGCGGCGCCACCACCTCCGCCAGTACACACTGCCGAAACTTTGGTAAACGCTGCCAAAACTGGTAATCAAGCTGATGTAATGGCTGCTATAACTACTGGCGGCGTTAATATAAATGCTAAAAACGCCGAAGGCGATACAGCCTTAATCGCCGCAACATTAGCATTAGATGCTGATATGGTGGATCTATTGTTAGCGCAAACTGGCATCGATAAAGAATTGGCTGGTAAAGCTGGCAGAAATGCAGCAAGTTTATTGCGAAATAAAGGTACCAATGAGGCAGCATCACTGGGCTTCCAGGCTGCTGCTAATATAAAAACTAAAGCAGATGAAGCAGCTTATCAAGCAAAACGCAAAGCAGTTTTTGCTAAATTAAAAGCTTAAGCTATCAGCAAGTAATTTTATAAATAAATAAGCAGACAGGCTGCGTGATAAATACCACGCAGCCTGTCTGCTATTGTTTAGTCTACTAATCTTGGTTTTGCTTATCTTTGAGGCCAATATTTTAAGCTTTATTGTTATTAATTAGCTGCAACGGATCCGTCATAAAATCAAGCTGATTAAAAAAATCCATCCCATATTGCTTAAACCAATCATGTAACTGTTGCTTTCGCCAATTGGCAGTTCTCTTAAAGTAAATATTTTCATCAAAAAAACCATAATTTAGCCATTCTGGATCAACTGGTTTTAAAATAGCTACTGTCGGGTCAAAAAAACGTCGCTTACTATAAAGTTCATTAATCTTCTTAACAGAATTATTATTTTGCGGAAACTGCCCCAATCTAATTTTTTCTAAACATAAGTACCAGGCACGCTTAGTTAAGTAATAATCCCAATCAACATAAGCTAGATGTATAACGACATGCTTTAAATCTTCTTTAGGCATATGTAAATCTTTACCTGCACGGGCTATATGTCCAGGTAACCTGCCAACATGTATAAATCCATTAGGTGAACGCCTAGTATCTTCGTCTAATAAACTATTACCATCATCACACATTAAGACTGAACAATATACCATCGAAGGATCGCCACCGGTCCTATCAGCACGATATTGTTTAAAACCTTTCCAAAGGTTAAGCAATGTTAAATGTAAAAGCTCGCCCTTGCGCATACTCAAAAGTTTATTTCGCAACCAATTATTTTTTGCACATTGAGCTGAAAGAATTTCATCAGCGTCTAAACAAATAAAATGTGTTCCACCTATTGCTCTAGCCGCCTTTATTAACCTATTGCGATTAGCAGCCTCAGTGCGGTACTGCCAACCAGAAGACTGCTCTTCTATAATCGCTTCAATCTTCAGCTCTTTTTGCAAAGACTTAATTATATTAGTACTGCGATCAGTAGAGCCATCTAGAAAAACTACAATGGCATCGGTGTATAGGGCTAAAGCTTTTAAACAAGTACCAATAATATCTTCTTCATTCCTAACTTGTACCAATCCAACAATTTTACTAGCATAGCTAAGATTAAATGACATGATCGTCGATAAAAATAAAAAACTAAATATAAATCTATTGCATTTAATCACAGATACCCCATAGTCTAACCAAAATCCAGCAATTACTAGTTTATTTAAAAAAATAGTTATCACAAATACATACTATATTTTACTCAAAAAAACAGTATATATTTCAGATTTAAATATGCTATATAAATAATAGGATTTATGTGGCAAGAGGAAAACCAATTATTCATAGAATAATTGCTAAAAATTATTTAGAATTTTTAAAACAAGCTTAATATCTAAACTAGTCGAAAATTTAAAAACTTATGAAAAATCTTTATTGTCCCTGGCGCTCGGATTACGTTAAAACTGCGCTGCCGGAAAAAAAATCTGGCGCTAGTGCTAGAAAATGTCCATTTTGTCACGAAATTTCTGATACTTTAGATCATGATGCACAAAATTTTGTTTTAAAAAGATTTACCCATAACTTTGTGATCTTAAATCTATACCCCTACAATGCTGGGCATCTATTAATTATCCCATATAAACACAAAAAAAGCTTAAGCCACTATAGCGCTAAAACACGCGCAGAGTTAATTGAAATTGCCACAGTCAGTAGCGATATTTTGCAAAAAGAGTTTGGTGCAACGGGAGTTAATATTGGGCTAAATTTGGGTAAGTCAGCCGGTGCGGGCATTCCTAGCCATTTGCATTTACATGTATTACCAAGGTGGTTTGGCGATACTAATTTTTTGCCACTGCTAGCAGATACTAAAACAATCTCATTTGATTTAAATAAGATTTATCGAGATTTATTGCCCAAGTTCCAAAAAATTAAGCTTTAAAAAAAATTCATGCAAAATAGAGCACTTACAATAGACTCCCGCCCCTGGCTAACCGAACAAGCGATCGAATTTATCGAAAACTTGTGTCACAAAAATTCTAATCTAAAAATTTTAGAGTTTGGCAGTGGCGGCTCGACCATTTGGTTGGCGCAACGCACTAATATTTTAGTGTCAATCGAGCATAATTCTAAGTGGTATAACTTAGTTACGCCAATACTAGAAAAATTAGTACCAGAAAATTTAGCGCTAAATAATTTAAAACCCAAACAAAACTCACTGGTCACGCGTAAATTATTAAACCCGCCGGCCTATTATCAAGTCTGCGCCGAATTTCCAGACAATTACTTTGATTTAATTTTAATTGATGCGATCGAGCGGGTAAATTGTGCTGCTCAAGCGGTGCGTATTTTAAAGCCTGGCGGCGTGCTAATGCTCGATAATTGTGAGCGGCCCCAGTATTTGCCAATCTATGAGAATTTAAAAACTTGGTCGCTAACTAAAACCCAACAAATCGTGACTCAAAATCATCAAGAAATTATTCACTATACAGATTGGTGGATTAAACCAAAGTAATCGATTATATTTAAATCTAAAATATTAAACTTTAAACTGAATGGGCTGTTCCATGAACTCGCTAGAAATTCGCCAAAAATTTTTCGACTTTTTTAAAAAACATGGCCATGAACAGGTGGCCAGTTCACCACTAATTCCCGCTCAAGATCCAACACTACTATTTACCAATGCC
>DATEBN010000003.1:0-4981 GCA_035287785.1 Candidatus Babeliales bacterium | reverse complement strand
TACGATTAGTAGCTTAGTAATAGCTTTATTTTCAGTACTTTTATTACCATTTTTTCACTCTATGCCCATGGTGGTCATCGCTGCAATCTTAATCAATTTGGCGATTAATATGGTGGAAATGGAGCATTTCGAGCGTTTATTTAAATATGATAAAATTAATTTTGTGATTTCAATTTTAGTTGCTTTAGTAACTATCTATAAAGATGCGGTGATTGGCATCTTGGGTGGAGCAGCGATCTCATTATTACTATTTGTCGAAAAATTATCACATGGCTATTATGAGCTTAATATCGCAAGTCAAATAGCAAATATTGCTACCGCACCAATCACAGCATCACAGCCCATCCAAACTCAGCACTTATCCAAAGCTGCTACTACAGAGATCTTAATTTACAAATTTAAGGGTAAACTCTCATATTTGAACACTCAGGGGCATATTTTGCGTTTTGAAAACGAGTTACAAAAATATGCGCAAATTATCTTATGCTTTAGAGAAATTTATTTTATTGATTTAGATGGCGCTGATGCGATTAGTGAAATCATTGCAACAGCACATCAACGATCTCAAACAGTATTAATTACAGAGCTTAACCCATTGGCAGAGCAACTGCTTAAAACTGCCTCAGCACCGTTTCGGCAATTAGAAAAGCAAAATTTAATTTTCCCTAATACTCAAGCGGCGTTAACTTATCTTAAAGCTAAATAAATTATGCAACTAGAACCCACTTTTCATTGCCCATAATTAGCGAATTTACAAGCACTAAGCTCTGTTTAATCCGATAATCCAGTAGATTAGCAAACTTAACACAGCTGCACAGAAACACCAAACTGATACTGCTGCAGCATAGTAAAAATATTGGGCTGCGATAAATGCGCCTAAAGTAGCTATTCCCAATATTCGCATACCGCGCAGTGAAGAACTAAGCATGGCACCAACTGTCGCTAAGACATAGAGTAAAACTGCGCTTAAAGCTAAATTAAAATCAAGCCAGTTTACGCCTAACTGATAAATAATGTGACAATTAGCTATTTCAGCAGTAGCACCACCAACGCTTAACATAATTACTAAACTAGCTGACACCAAGCTACCCAGCACAGCTAATCCAGTTAAAATTTTACGATTTTTAGTGATCCGTTCTAATTTAGTTAAAACTAACGGAATATAAACTGGCCAGAAGATATACGCAAAAAATAGAAAGCCGTAGATCGCTAATTTACTTATGATTGGGTTAAAATTATATTTAAAAACTAACCAGACCAACCCCTCTAAAAACTGCTGTAATGCAAATCCCAGGGGTACGCCCAATAATAATAATTGCTTAGGCTTATTGATTCTTTGATAACTAGCCCACGAGATCGCCACTAAGGCAATACTCGCCGTAAAACTAGCTTCTGCCGAAAAACACATAATTTATACTCCCGGTTAATTTTAAATTTTTATATATCTAGGCACCCTGAGTGCGAAGCATATCGAAGGGCGATAAAATCAACTCTAACCAAAATTTAAGTAATCTTGCGAGACTCTTGCTAAATTAACCCAGAATTTAGTTTATTATCTCAACAGTAATTACCACTCGGAATAAACTCTAAAATTAACCAGGGAAGCTTATGCCAGGATATAGAACCCATTTATTAGCTGGAGCTGCCCTCGCTGCAGGGTTAATTTACCTGTTAGCAAGTTTTACCAATTTAGCACCAATTATGCCATCGACTAGTTTAGAATGGCTTGGTTGCGCCCTCTTTGGCGCCCTATTTCCCGATATTGATATTAAGAGCAAAATTCAGATTAAATTAACTAGTTTATTAATTTTAGTTTTAACAGTTTTAGTAATTTTAAAAAAATATAAGCTAGCCCTAATTCTAGCCCTAGTTAGTTTATTTCCAGTCTTGGCTAAACATAGGACTATCTTTCACAGCCCAGTGTTTATTCTCTTTTTAGCTAGCTTAGTTGCTATCAGTACAGCGATTTATCAGCCAGTTTTACTGACCAGAGTAATTTTAGATCTATTATTTTTTGTAATCGGCGCCTTTTCACATATTTATTTAGATATGGGCCTTAAAAGATTTATTAAAATTTAAAACTTAAAAGGGCCAGGATTGTACTCCCAGCCCTAAAACTACAAATTTTACAAATTAGAAAATTCGTTTTCTAAATCTATTATCCTATTACGATAAGAATCTGCCGCCGCTTGATGACCGAATCCTATATGAGCCTCAAGATCCATATGTGCATGACCTAAATTAGCTACTAGATGCATTTTATGCACTAAGCGATCTACATCAGCTGAATTAACACCAGGAGTAGCTTTTAATGCCGCAATACGGTTAGTATTATTAATAAGATCCCATATCGTATCACCATCTAGCAATAATCCCTCATTAGCATATAAGCTTCTTATATCCCTTTCTGTCTCAGCCCAAGCAGCTCCAACATCTATAGCCTGCATGCTACCAATATTAATACCAATTAATAGTATTAACGGTAAAAATGTTAATTTCTTCATATAACCTCCAAAAACTATTAGGATCACCGATCTCAGACCTTCTGAAATTTATTGATTCTGATAGTAATAATAGCTTAGCAGAGGGGGGGGGTAGAAATAAGAGTTTGATTATTTTTTGTTGCAAATAGCGATCTGATCGTAATATCGTAAAGCCATTTCACGCGATTTTTGAGCTACTGTAATCGATAAAAGTGGCTAATTTAGGGAGTTTTAGATATTGTTACGAGTCTGAAAAATTCTGTAAAATTATTTTGATTTAGACTTAGAAATACCTACTAGATTAATATTTACCTTTTTGCCTATAATTAAAGCTGCTCTATTTAAACTCAAAAGTGTTACTGAATAATTGCCTGGATCAAGCAACCGCTGTAACCCTGATCGACTAGTACGTAATTTTTTGGCCATTTCATCCTGCATAATACCAGCCTTGTATCAATCTTGGTAAATTGATTATTAAAATTTAGAAATTAAAAAAGGGCCAGGATTTTATTCCCAGCCCTAAAACTATAAAATTTAAACTATATTTACTGAGTCTACTTACTCAGCAGACACCAAAGCGCTAGCTATTACCGCATCTAAAATAGTTTGTAATACTGCACGATTAGCAGCTTGATCATTAGCATGATTACGTAATCTATTCAATAAGCCTTCGTATGCACTCCAAACTACTGGTTCTCCACTTCCTTCAAAAACCTCTAAAAAGAGTGCTGCTGATAATTTATTTAATTCTGACTTAAATTGATCACTAGTAGAATTATCAGCATCATTCAAAGCCTGAAGTCGCATTATATAGTCAACTGAGCGTTCAAGTGTATCAGGATCGACACCATAAGCAGATCTAACTAGATCTTTAGGCGAATATTCACCCTCAGCTGCAAAAAGCTGTGCGCCTGAAATAATTAACACTGAGCATAATAAAATTCTAGAAAATTTCATGAAATAACCTCCAAAAGCTACTAGCCCTACCCCTGGACTACCCTGGGTCTATTAATTCTACTAGTAACAATAGCTTAGCAGAAGGGGGAGATTAGAAAGAAGAGTTTGATTGTTTTTTGATACAAATAGCGATCTGGTCGAATTATTGCAAAACTCAAAAATTAGCCCTTGCTTGACTTATTAAGTCTACCTGCCATAAATTTTAAGCATAACTTAATCACAACTAAGCTAACAAATTAAAAACTGGGCTAGAAAGTATAGACATTATGACCAAAAATTTAAGCTCCAAGGATTATAAACAAAGTCTCGAGTTGATTAAAACTGATATACTTCAAACGCAACTCAAAGCCGTATCGCTTGTTACAGCCGAACTGACTATGCTTTATTGGCGCATTGGCAAACTGATTCATGAAAAAATTAATACGGCCAAATGGGGCACTAAAGTGATCGCTGTATTAGCTCAAGATTTAAAGCAAATTTTACCTGGTGTTACCGGTTTTTCACTGAGAAATTTACATTATATGCGTACTTTTGCAGAAGTTTACCCTGACGCTAATTATGCAGCAACTGCTGCACAATTACCCTGGGGGCATAATCTTTATATCTTAGATAAATTGACCGATCATCAGCAACGTCTTTGGTATACTCAAAAAGCTTTAAAGAACGGCTGGAGTAGAGCTACTTTAATGATGTGGATTGAATCTGATTTGTATCATCGACAGGGTAAAGCTATTACTAATTTTAAAGCTACGCTGCCTACCCCAAATTCAGATTTAGCCATCCAAATGCTTAAAGATCCCTATAATTTCGCTTTTTTAACGATCGACGAGAAAGCCCGTGAGCGTGAAATTGAATTAGAGCTAATGGCGCATATCCAAAATTTTTTATTAGAGCTGGGTACCGGATTTGCTTTTATTGGGCGACAATACCCCATCACCGTTGGTAGTAAAGAGTTTTTTATTGATATGTTATTTTATCACATAGAACTACGCTGCTTTATCATAATTGAACTTAAAGCTGAAGAATTTGACCCGCGAAATATTGGCCAGATCAATCTGTATCTTTCGGCTGTTGATAGTTCATTAAAACATCCTGATGACCAACCGACCATTGGCTTACTGCTATGCAAGTCTAAAGACAACTATGTAGCAGAATATGCTTTGCGTGATATTAATAAACCAATTGGTATCTCTAGTTATACGACTAAACTCATCGAATCTTTACCCAAAGAGCTGAAAAATAAATTGCCTTCGATTGCCGAAATTGAGCGTGAATTGCAAAAAGTTAAACCTAGGCGTATGCAACCAGCTCGTAAAAAATCTAAGTAAAAGGGGCTTTGAGCTACTATTTTAAGCTATTATAAATCGATAAAATAAGCTAGTTTAGGGGACTTTCCCTCAGAGCTTTACACACTCAGTAAGCTATTAATTAACAAATCAGCAATATGTTTATAGTCTATTACTCAATTAATTTAGGATGATTTGCAAGTTCTTCTGGAATTATAGCACCGGCCTTTAATAAAGTTTTGATAATTTTTGGCA
>DATEBN010000002.1:0-12062 GCA_035287785.1 Candidatus Babeliales bacterium | reverse complement strand
GGGGTGTCGCTTTTGCTTTTAGCTATGCGGTCAAAAAACCAGTTAGCTTTGTGGGGGTCGGTGAAAAAGTAGCTGATTTAGAGCAGTTTTATCCAGATCGTATGGCGCAACGCATTTTGGGTATGGGTGACTTGCAGAGCTTAATTGAACGTGCCGAAGATAAAATCAGCCAAGCTGAACAAGCACGTTTAGAAAGTTCTATGGCGCAAGGTAAATTTACCCTGCAAGATTTTGCAGATCAGATGGCGATGATGAGCAAAATGGGTTCGTTAACTAAAATTATGGGGTATATGCCGGGCTTGGGTACTAAAGTAACTCCAGAGCAGCTTAAAGCAGGCGAGCAGGAAATCCATAAGATTCAGGCTATTATTAGCTCTATGACCGTCAAAGAGCGCCAGAATCATAAATTATTAAATCCTAGCCGGGTGCAAAGAATTGCCCGTGGCGCTGGGGTGCAAACAGCAGATATTGCGATTATGTTAAAGAAATTTGAACAAAGTCAGCAATTTGTTAAACTTTTAAAACAATCTGGAAATCTAAATAAATTGAATAATTGGTTTAAATAAAGTTCAGTAAACTTAAATTAGGGTTAAAATAAGTTATGGCAGTTAAAGTTAGAATTTCGCGCATCGGTAAAAAACATGCTCCGGTGTTTCGCTTGGTAGCAGTTGATTCACGCAGCAAACGTGATGGTAAGTCAATCGAAGTATTAGGCACCTATGATCCATTAAGACACGAATTAGTGCAATTCCATGCTGATCGTATCGCTTACTGGGTTTCTCAAGGAGCACAGTTATCTGACGCTGCCAAGAGAATTTGTAAGTTAGCGCCGAAATCTTAAATTTCAGCAGACTAAGTTTAGCGAAAAATCTCATATGGTGACTAGAGATTCTGGTGATCACGTGAGATTTTTAGTTTTGAGATTATTATGCAAATATCGATTTTAACACTGTTTCCAAATCTCTATCAGGAATTTCTAGGGACCTCGCTAGTTGGCCGGGCTCGGGAACGTGAACAGATTAAATTTGATTTGCAAAGTCTATTCCAATTTTGTCAGCCTAAACAGCGGATCGATAGTCCGACCTTTGGGCATAGTTCGGGCATGTTGCTGAAACCAGAGATGATCGAAGCGGCAATTATACAACAAGAGCAAAAATTTGGCCCTGCCTTTAAAATTTTTTTGTCACCTAAAGGTAAGAAGCTTGATCAACAAATGGGGCAGCTCCTAGCGCAAAAATTACAGGCGCAGCAACATTTGCTGTTTGTAGCGGCGCGCTACGAGGGTATTGATGCGCGGGTAGAGCAGGTTTACGCTGACTTAGAATTGTCGATTGGGGACTATGTTTTAATGGGTGGCGATTTACCAGCAATGGTAACCATCGAAACGCTTTTAAGAAATATTCCGGGGGTGATTGGGAAATCTGATTCGGTCGAGCTAGAGTCTTTTAGTGGCCCCTTTGTTGAATATCCGGAGTATACGGCGCCCGTAGTCTGGCACGATTTAGAAGTGCCGGCGGTTTTACGCTCTGGTAATCATGCGGCGATCGCTAGTTGGCGGGCGGAGCAAGCGGCGGAGCGGACGGTTAAGCATAATTTTGGTTGGTTAAGGTCTTGTGAACTTTCTGAGTCGCAAAAACAGCTAGCCAAGAAATATATCCCTCCCCATTATGTAGTTTTAATGCACGATCAGGTAGTACTTAAGGATAGCCAACAAGTTGGTACTAGCTCAGTAACTTCACTCGATTTACATGATATTGCTAGATCAGCCGCAACTTATGGGATTAAAAATTACTATATTGTAACCCCATTGGTAGATCAGCAGAGAATTGTGCAAACTTTATTAGATTTTTGGAATGGCAGCAGTGGGATTAAGCATAATATTCACAGGCATATAGCGGTCAGTAAAATTAAGTTGAAAAATAGTCTCGAAGAAGTATTACAAGATATTTATGCCCAAGAGCAAGTTGAGCCAGTTTTGGTAAGCACTTCCGCGAAAGCTAGTTATTTAGCGCAAAGAATCAGTTATTTTGATCAAGAAATCGTCTGGCAAAGGGCGGCGCCGGTATTATTGTTATTTGGCACGGCTTGTGGTTTAAGCTCTGGATTACTAGAGCGGTCAGATTTTATTTTGGGCCCAGTTATGGGCTTTAGCGATTTTAATCACCTGTCAGTTAGATCTGCGACGGCGATTGTTTTAGATCGTTGGCTAGGTTTACAGCCTAAAAGTCAGGCGCAAAATTTAACTAAAATTACTACCGGAAATTAGTTAGATAGTTTTTATTTGGCAAAATGGGCATTTTTGGTTATATTTAACACTTATTAAGCTAGCTTTATAAAAATTTTTCCGGTCGAAGAGGGCTGCTCACATGAGAGCAAGTAAATATACTAAAGAAACTATTAATACTCTAGGCATCGCTGAACAGCGTAATTTTCCAGATTTTGCCGCTGGCGACACCATTGCTGTGTCTGTTAGAATCTTGGAAGGCGATAAAGAACGCATCCAGGTTTTCCAGGGTGACGTAATCGCGATCCATACTAATGGTATTTCTTCTACTTTTACAGTCCGTAAATTAGGGGCAAATAACGTCTTTGTAGAACGTATTTTTCCATACTATGCACCAGTGATTAGCTCGATTGAGTTTATCCGTAAAGGTAAAGTTCGTCGTGCTAAATTATTCTATGTGCGTGATCGTGTTGGTAGATCAGCGCGCATTGCGGAAGATATTCAGACTAGAGAGCAAAAATTGGCGCGGGCTGAAATTGGACGTAATAAATCAGCTGTAGCAGCGCAATTAAGCCCAGCAGTAGACTCGCAAGTAGCTCAGTCTACAGCGTCAGTTGAAGTTAGTGCTCCAGAAACTGGGTCAGATAACGCTGCTGAGTAATTTAAGTTCTAAATAATTTAAGTTATTAGAAAATAAAATAGCTGGAAAATGAGTTAATCTCACGTTCCAGCTATTTTGTTACTAATACACCGAGTCATAATCATAAGTTCTAGCTGGCAGTTGGCGCCGTAGATTAGCGCGATTACGCTTGCTATAGCGTGTGTAATTATCGGCAAATAGATCTGGCACTACTGAAGTTATACTGACAGTTACGGTAAGCAAGACCCATAAATTTAGATTATTCTTGAATATGAACATAGTTACCGTTTACCAGTACCATTGGTCTATTATCAGCATCATAAACTACTCTGCGATTATCTGGATAATTGTTGGTCACATAGACGCGGTCGCCACGATCTCTACTAGCAGCGCTAGCAATTACCGAAGCGCCGATCAGACCACCAGCGATGCCCCAACCAGCACCACTGCCAGCTTGAACTTCTGGGATCGATAAACTCGCGCTGACTATAATCAGCGCTAATAAACTTAAACTTTTTTTCATAACGGTATCCTCCAAAAAAATTAATAAAATTAACCAAAATAATTGTTAACTAACTACCACCTAATTTCTGCTTCTGTGATGGTGATGGTGCACATGGTGTCGACGCATATGATGTCGGTGACGATAACCACGACTACGGCGCCAGCCATAAGCATAATTATTCCAGTACGGTCCATAACCATAGTAGCCACCGTAATAACCATCATAAATTGGTGCTGGGTATGGTTCCCAATAAGGGCTGCCATAATCGTAATCATAGTAACCATATGGGTCGTAATAACCATTGCTATAAACTACAGTTGTATTGTCAGAATTGTTACTTAATGCGGCTGCTGTTAAGCCACCCAGGGCTAATCCACCGACAAAAGCGCCACCAGCGCCCCATTTAGCAATTGCTTCAGGTGTGACAGAGCTACTTATAATTAGCACCAATAAAAATAGTGGCTGTCTAAGCTTTTTCGATAACCCCGATAATTTCATAAATAATAATCCCCCATTTCCCCTACTGTTTAAAAATTAATAGCGTCGTGTAACAACTACTTCTTCTCTTCTAGTATCAGGGCGAATTAGATGATGGCGTGTAGTGTAGCGTCTTTCCACAACGACACCATCTGCAACAGTTGGGCGCTCTTCTACCACAACAGTATCATGGTGGTAGGTGTCTGGATCGAAAACATCTAATAAACCTGTATTGGTAACGCTAGATAAACTGCTTAATATAACTAGTATCGAAAATAAATATAACCTGTTCATTGAGAACCTCCAAAATAAAATAAGCTAAATAAATATAAACAACTCTTAATTACTATTCTCCGTATAAGTTCTATTTCGTCTTAGTAAACGTTTTTCCCGGTGACTACTCTGTTCACGATGGTGCTTGCTATGCTTATTATGCTGTTCACGCTGAGCTTCGACCTTAGCGTGCATATAGCGTTTCGCAGCTGGGCCATACTCTGTATCGATATCGAGATCATGTTCGCCGCGTGCTTGATCATGTTTAGCATGTACATAGTGGGCCAATACTAAAAAAGCTATAAAGCCACCGATCACACCACCAGCAGCGGCACCAGCACTAAAAGCTTTAGCCGGCCGCTCGATAGTTAATAAACTAATTAATAAAATTAAAGTTATGCGCTTAGTTAAACTTTTACTGGCTAGCTGTAACTTGTGAGTAAAAAGCATAAACTATCACCACCCATTTTTATTAGTTAAAAAATTACTACAATTTACTAATAAGTTAGATGATAATAGAGATAGTGGCCTAAAAACAAGGGTTTTTTGTAAATTTGTAATTTACAGGTTTATTTTCGTAGGGCTAGATCAATACACTGATCAATAAATTGTGACAGTGATTGGTTACGTTTTTGCGCTTCTTTAAACAATTTATAATGGCGAGAGCTAGAAGTTCTATAGGCGATATTACCCTTAAATTCCTCAGGATCAATTGGCTCAGGTATTACATCACCTTGTTTGAGGTAAAGTTCCAAAGCTCCAGTCATCGCTTCTTTGATTAAGCTCATAGCTGTCTCGAGTGATGGGGCATCAGTGGCGATTCCAGGTAATTCGTTTACGTGCACAATATATAACAGCTCACCAGTCTCTTTGGTAGTTTCAATGGTGTAGGTCCATGGTAGATTTAAGTAATAATTAATATCTTTAATTTTATTTGGCATAATTATGGTCCTTCAAAACTTCTTGTATAATTTTAACTTGATAGTTTAGTAGTTCGGTTCTTTTTTTAAGACTAATGCTACGTTGGTAGCCACTTTTGCGAAAAATATGGTGCGAGCCTGTTATAGATAACTCAAAACCTAACTTAAAAAGTATTTTTTCAGCATCTTTATAAGAGATTTTTTTACCGTCTAAGATGCCATTAATTAGTTTGTCATACTTACTCATTTATATCCTTAAAGCGTAGATTGCTTGTCCAAGTTTTAGTTTAGTAAGATATCATATATGATATCAAGCTTAAATATTAAATCTAGTATATAAATAAGCGCTCTAGATCGCTATTTGCAATAAAAATTAATCAAACTCTTATTCTTACCCCCCCCCTCTGCTAAGCTATAATTACTAATAGAATTAGTAGGTTGCTATGATAAAACTAAAAAACGCGGTCGGTTCTATTAAGTGTTTTATGGAGGGTGATTTTTATGAAAAAGTTGCTATTAAGTTTAGTTTTGTTATCGAGTTCATTGAGCTTGATAGCGGAAGGGCATTATCCTTGCGATGACTTAGGAATTGAACATGGGCGTAGCTGTGTGCTTGATTTAGAGCTACATGGTGCAATGGCAGAAGTGCAAGGTACTTGCAAGGAAAAAGGTTGCTGTGTTGAAGGTTTTTCTCAAAATGAAATGGAAACATGTAATAGCAATGCTTACAGAAGCGATTTCACAGCGACTGGTACAAGAAAATTTTATGCAAGAAGAAAGCCAAAATCTAGACCTATATCTGAAGAAAGAGCGGAAGAAATGAGGCTAGAGCTCGAAGCTATGACTAGGGCGTATCTTTCTGAGTCTGAGTAAAAATTTTAGCGATTTTGTTAACCTGGCCGGCACCGAGTAATAAAATTAAATCATCCGGAGCGACTTGGTTTTTGAGCTGGTTAATAATCGTGTCAAAGTCTTGATCGATCGGTAAATAACTAACCTGTAATTTAGGGTTAGCTAATTGCAGTTCAGAAACTAATCGAGCGCCGGTAACGTTTGGAATCGGCGCTTCACTGGCTGGGTAAATATCAGTGATAATTAAATTATCGACGGGGTGATCGACGAAAGTGTCGATAAATTGCTGCCAGAGCTTATCAGTACGGGTATATCTATGCGGTTGAAATACGACGTGTAGCTTATTTTTAGCGCGTTTACGGGCAACCAATAAGGTATTAATAATTTCGTTGGGATGATGTCCGTAATCGTCAAATACTTCCGCGCCTTTAAAGTTGCCATGATAAGAGAACCTACGTTGAATGCCCTTAAAGTTTTTCAGCGCGTTAGCAATAATATTAAATTTAATATCGAGATCAAGTGCGACAGTTACAGCCGCTAAAGCGTTTAGAATATTGTGTCTACCGGGCATGTTGACCTGTAGCTCACCCAGTTTTATGTTGCCCAACTTTAGATCTTTTTGCCAAACGATACAAGTTGAGTGTGCTATTTCTAGTTTAATCTCAGTAGCATAAATATCTGCCTCTGAGGTAGTGCCATAACGTAGCGTACGTACTAATGGCAATGGCAAAATCGACCGGACGTTGGCGTCATCGATACAAACAATTGCTTTGCCGTAAAAAGGGAGATTATTTAAAAATTGCTTAAAAGTATTTTTAATATCGTCCAGATCTTTATAAGTCTCTAGATGTTCGAGATCTATATTAGTTACTACCGCAATTGTGCTTTGTAAGTGTAATAAAGAACGGTCACTTTCATCCGCTTCGGCCACTAGAAAGTCACCAGCGCCCAGTTGCGCGTTAGTCGAAATGCTTTTTAGATGTCCGCCAATAATGACCGTTGGGTTCATGCCAGCTTCGATTAAAATCTGCGATATCATAGAGGTGGTGGTAGTTTTACCGTGTGCTCCAGTAATCGAGATGCCGTACTTAGTACGCATTAATTCAGCTAGCATGACTGCCCGCGGTATAATTGGGATATTGCGTGCTTGCGCAGCTAAAATTTCCGGGTTATTAGCTTTAATAGCCGAAGAATAGACTAGAATTTCAATGCTGCTGTCAGTACAAATTTCTGCACAATGTTGATTGCTAATCTGACAGCCAATATCGATCAATTCCTGTACGCTTTGTTGATCTGAGCTTAAATCGCAACCAGAGATCATATAGCCTTGGCACTTAAGAATCTTGGCGATTCCACTCATACCAATGCCGCCGATGCCCATAAAATGAATGTGTGCCTTTTTGAGGTACATGTTTGCAATTTCCCATGAACTAGTAAATTCTTAAACTAATAAACTCTAAAACCTGTAAGTTATAATAACTCTTTTAATTTAGCAAGCTTATCTTTAAGTTCAATAAATTGTTCCAAAATTTCTTTATTATCAGTAGCTTTGGCTAATTTATTAATTTCTGATTCAAAAGTAGTAGTTTTAGATGGAATGATAAACTCTGCGCTATCACGACGTTTTTTCAACTCTAGTTTTGCCCCAGCAATTGTGAATTTTTTACGATACAAAAGATCTTTGATTAGTTCAAAGCGCTTGAGCTCTTTCTCTTGATAAAAGCGTTGTCCTCCTTGAGAACGAGCTGGCTTAATGCCAAATTCTTTTTCCCAAAAGCGAATTACGAACTGTTCGACACCAATTTTGTCAGCCAATTCACCAATTCTGAACTTGCGTTTTTCCATTCTCATAAAAATATCTCCTTTAGTTTGCGGTTTTCGATCCAATTTTTTAGATTACAAGCTATACTGTATAAGTTATACTATATTATCGTATGGCTATTTTATAATATCAATACCACAAGATACTAAATTTGTTACTTTTTTAAACAAATTAATAACGTGGCACTGTAAGTTAAAGGTTTAAGCATTATGAATTTCAGGAATTTATTAATTCCCCTATTATTATCTATTACTACGGTCTTATTGTTAAGACAATTTTTTAATACCGATAAAAATGATCTTGATAGTTCACAAATCCAATCCGGTACTGATCATATCGCACCTACGGCAGACGATCAAGGTTTAATGAAAGATGTTCATCGACAATTGAAATTTGAAGTTGATTTTATAGACGATGAAGTGGCGACTTCGCTAGTTAAAACTGCGATCGAAACTGATTTTGCTCGATACAACTTTTCTAGTGCAGGCGCAGCGCTGGAATCGGCAGAGCTTAAGCATGACATTAATGGTCAAGCTGATCAGGCGGTTTGGCTAAATGTAGTTAAATCCCAGGCGCGCGAAGATCGCTGTTTCTTATTAGCTTTTGAAAATAAGACCCCTTATAATTATCGTTTGATTGCACATGAGCAAAATCTAGTTGGTCAGAGTAATAGTGACAGTAATAGCGCTAAAATAGCTGCTTGTGATGCTAAAGATGTTTTCGAGACGTTAACCTATCAAGCTGATTTTGCTTTAGGTACCGTTACTAAAAAGTTCTATGTTTATAAGCATCTATGTCGCATAGACTTAGAAATTAGTTTAGAGTCTAATAATAATTTAGGTAAAAATAGTAATAATAAAAATAAAGCAGGTGCTAAAGTTGAACCAGTGCGGTTGCGTTTATTTGTGCCAGCACCGCAAGCTACCGATCAACGTGATATTGTTAAAGGCGTATTTAATTACCGTGGCAAAATTCAGAAACGTGATCGCGATAAATTAGCTGGCAGTTATTGGGCTAATCCCGGTATTTTTGGTGCTGAAACACATTATTTTATTACCGCAATGGTGCGTGATTTAGATCATTTTACGCAACGTGGGTTCTATAATTTCGTTGATTTAGCTAGTGCTACTGCCATTTTAGAGACGCGAGCTTTAGATCAAGTGGTAGGTCAAGCTACTAAATTTAGGATAGAATTTTATCTAGGACCTAAGAAAGTCAGCACTATTGCTGCGGTTGAGCCACGCCTAGAACAAATTCTAGAATATGGCATGCTGGCACCTTTAACTAAACTATTTTTTAATATTTTAAATTTCTTTGATAAATATACCCATAGTTATGGTTGGGCGATTATACTCTTAACTTTATTGTTGAAACTATTAATGTTACCGTTAAACTTACGGGCTGAACGAGCTAAACAATCGCCTAAACAAGAGCAGGACTATCAAAAGAAGTTAAAATATATTCAGCAGAAATATAGTGATGATCGTGAAGCGTTATTAGCAGCGCAGAGTGAGCTAATGCGTAAGCATAGTATGCCTGGTGGTATTATTGGTTGTTTGCCCATGTTGTTACAGTTCCCGATTTTTATTTCGTTACGTGGTGTATTATCTAATTCGATTGAGCTCTATCAAGCGCCATTCTTATGGATTCCCAACTTAACAGCTCAAGATCCATATTATATTTTGCCATTATGTCTATGCGTAGCGACAATTATGTACTCGTCTAGCAGTAAATCTAGTGATCCTAAGCAACGTTTAATCGGGATTATGATCGGTTTAGTGGTTTGTTTCTTTATGTCTGGTTTTTCAGCTGGTTTAGTATTATATTTCTTGATCAGTGCCAGCTTAGATATTTTAACTACGACAGTTTACAGAACGTTTTTTGCCAAACGCACAGTTTAGTTGTTTAATTTCTCCAGAGCGTTCGTGGTGAGTAGCCTGGCGAAGCCGTTAGGCGAAGATAGGATGTATCGAACCATCATGACTAATTTACCGTCATTAGAAAATCTTTTGCGCTTATTACAGCAGGTGCCCTACTTAGCTTCTAAAAATCTGTATCGTGTAGCTAATTTTTTCTTAGAAGCTGATGATGCTAAAATCGAACAGTTTTGTCGGGCTTTAAAAGAAGTTAAGCAGAATATTAGTGCTTGTGAAACTTGTTTTTCTTGGCGCGAAAAAAACCAGAACTGCGGCTACTGTGCTAACCCGAGACGTGATCAAACTATGATCTGCGTGGTAGCTTCTTGGCAAGATCTTTTAGCTTTAGAGCGTACGCAAGGTTATCAGGGTGTCTATCATGTTTTAGGGGGCTTAATTTGTCCACTAGAAGGGGTTAGTCCCAGTGATTTAAAAATTACACAGTTAATTCAGCGGGTAGCACAAGGAGCAGAGGTGGTCTTAGCGATTAGTCAGACGCCTGAAGGTGAAGTAACTTCAGCTTATATTGCCGATAAGTTAAAAGATTTACCGGTTAAGATTACCTGTTTAGCACGTGGTGTGCCCGTAGGCTCAACGATTGAATACATGGATCGTGTGACTTTATATAAAGCTTTATCAGAACGGCGCCCATTTTAATAAAAATATTATAAAAGAGAACTGATCGTGATTCAAAATTCGAACTTAACTAATCTTTTTACACCTAAAGCTATTGGCACTAAAAGATACTTAGAACGGCGCAAAAAATTAATCGTACAGGTGCAAGCTGATTTCCCCGGGCTTACTGGGGCAATTGTTTTATTTGGTGCGCTAGAACGTGAAGCAGCTAAGTTTACGCAAGAAAGTTCGTATTACTATTTTTCAGGAATTACTGAACCAGGAACAGTCTTAGTGATTAATCTGGATGGTACTACGACGCTCTTTGTGCCAAATACTAATCAACAGCGCGGGACTTGGGTACATCAGGCTTTAGAGCCAGATACTGATTTAGCTCAGCAGTTGGGTGTCGATCAGATAGTTTATCTAGGTGAGCCAATTAAGGGTTTCGAGTTTTACCATTTTTTTAATAATCTAGAGTGTCAAAATTTATTAAATTACTTAACTGAAATTATAGCTCAAAAAGGCCAGATTTTTGCGATTAATCCCAATAGTTATCGCGGTTACTTTGAGTCTAGATTTTTACTTGCCAGAGTTACTGGGTTCTTAAGTGATTTAATTAACAAGAACTCTAGTATTGCTGTTAGTGAAATTAGCTCTTCTAGTCTTAATATTGGGCAGCCAGTTGGTCATGGTATAAAAATACAGGATATCTCTGGACAAATTGCTAGCTTGCGCCGAATTAAAGACCAGTGGGAGATTGGTCAGATTTACGCAGCGATTGGGATCACGATCCAAGCACAGCAACGGGCCGCTGAGTTTATTCAAGCAGGTCGCGTTGAGAACGAGATTCAAGGCATGATTGAATTTACGTTTACGGAGTCTGGAGCAGGGCTAGCGTTCCCAACTATTGTGGGTGGCGGTGTAAATTCGACAGTTTTGCACTATACCGAGAATCAGAGCGTGCTGGCAGCAGGTGATTTAGTAGTAGTTGATATTGGTGCTAGTCATGAGCATTATTGTGCGGATTTAACCAGAACTTATCCGGTATCGGGCAAATTTACCAAAAGACAGCGCGAAATTTATAATTTAGTTTTAGAGACACAGCAGTATATTGCTGATTTGGCTAAGCCTGGTGTTTGGCTAAACAATCGTGAGTATCCGGAAAACTCCTTAAATCACTTAGCGCATAAATTTATCCAAGAGCGGGGCTATGGGGAATATTTCCCCCATGGAGTGGGCCATTATCTGGGGCTAGATGTGCATGATGTGGGCTCGTATACTGCTACCCCATTACAAGCTGGTGATGTGATTACGATTGAACCTGGAATTTATATTCCTCTGGAGAAATTGGGGGTGCGAATCGAAGATAATTACTGGATTACTGACAAGGGGGCGATTTGCTTAAGTGAAGAGCTGCCTAAGACAGCAGTGGAAGTAGAGCAAATGATGGTTGCTGCGCTTGAAGATGCTGGTAACTGAGCTGATTTTGGTTATCTTTGGTTTAAATTAGAAGCCAAAAGACAGGTTTGAGTATAAAATTTTAGCTAATTTTGGGAATTTTTTTAGTTTAAACTGTTGTATTTGGTTTAGCTGGTTTGCTATGCTATGATTACTGCTAGAATTAGTAGGTCGTGTAGTGACCGGTTTTAGTGTGGGGAATAAAATAAGGGGTTTCTGATGTTAAAAAAATTAATGTTATTGTCTGTAGTAATGTTGACTGTTGGTGGTAGTTTACAGGCTATGTCTGGAGAGGCACAAGCAGTTAAAGCTAGGCATGCGGCTGTGACTGCTGATATAAAAGCTAGTAGAGGCACT
>DATEBN010000001.1:0-5199 GCA_035287785.1 Candidatus Babeliales bacterium | reverse complement strand
TTGGAATTAATAAAATATCAAAAATTCCAGTAGTGCTAAAGCCATTATAAACTCTAGTGGTCCGAATATTTTGGCGCCATTTAAGCCAGTAGCTTGCGTTAAGATTATCAGCCTGGTAGAAAGTCATGTTAGTCCACTCTGGAAAACTAACACAGCCCGTTAAAATTACAGGTAAAATTAGATAATACACGAATAAGCCTAAGTTTTTTAGTTTCAAGAGGTTACACCTAATTTTAAACTTCTATGTTGTAATTATAGCAGTTGTAATATTTTTTTAGTAATCCCAGTCAGCAGTTTAGTGGAGCGGGGAGGGCAGTTTACAGTTGTTTACAGGTTTAACTCAATAAATAGTAATTTTTTTAGATACAACTATTGTTTTTTGAACCTTTGGTTTAGTAAGCTAAAATTACAGCAAGAATCATCATAGGCACCCCCAAAATTTAACTTAGGGGGTCTACTGTTGGGACTAATTGGTAAGTTTAGATTATGGATTATGGAGATTATGTTGATGAATATGTCTAAGAAGCAATTTTTTTTGAGATTAATAGTTTGTTTAAGCGCCATCGCAGGTGCTAGCAAACTATTAACAATAGAGTTGGATGATCTAGAAGATGATCCAGCACCAGAGGTGCTGGTAACGGTCTCTCGTGCTCAAGTAGCTACGGCTAGAAATAACTTTGGACGGATCTATGATTTTTTTAATTTCAATGTTGCGGCAGAACTCGAAGAAGTTGTACCATTAATTACGATTAGGCCAGCAGTTGTAGCGGTTAGAAATTTTCTTAGTAATTTAGAGCTGCAGCATATGGGACAGATTGTTGTACCAGCGGCGCCAGGTTTAGTGCAGGTTGATCTTAATCTCGAATTTTTAAATCAAGCGCTAGGCGCAGCTAGTAATATTTTGCAGACCATTGATGACTTGATAGCAAACGATTTATCTGAGGAAGAGGTCTTTGATCATCCAGATTTAATACCAATAGTTTGGGACGATAATAGTTTGTTGCACAGAATTGATCGGCTGTTTGATGAGGTGCTTAGGTTTATGTAGTAATCAAGAGCATTAGTTTTGGGGGTGTAACAGTGAACTATTTAGAATTGTTTCTGGTGATTTTAATTATGAATCACACTGGTCTGGCTAACGGCGTAACGGCTACCTTTAATATTATTAGTGCCCCGGGCGATAGTATGGTCAACAGAGTCAAGATAAAAACTTTACCCTCTGGGAACATTACGTCGTTTCAGTCAAATGAGCTTGTAATTACTACAGCAGATACTGCTTTTGAGGTTTTAGATATGGCCTTGCCGGGTACTGGTGGTTATGCAGCATGTGCTAGCAAGCCGATGGCTATAGTTGAGCAACAGATGTACAATATAGTGATTGCAGCTTATCCAAAAAGTTTATGCGATTTTTGTGCGATGTTAAATACCAATGATTTTTCGTATACGCTTAGTCAAAAAATTTTAAGTAGTTATTGTTGTCATTATATTAACGTTAATACTAATTGATAATTTAACAAGATAATTAATTTACGAAAATAAAATGGGTGTGAGCAGTATGAAGAATTTACGGTTTACTTGGCTAATTTTAGGAGTAGTGTTTGGTGGATTGAGCTATTCCAAATTATTGCAAGCGTTACCTACAGCGTCTGGTTGCAACAGCCCACATGACTGCCTAATTACCAATAATACCCATAATAATCTCACCTGTGACTATACCAGCTCTACCTGTCGGCACTGCCCAGCTCTTGGAGAACGATGCGACGTAACGAGGCCGTCTTATATTCAATGTTGCCCAGGCTATAGCTGTGATCATACTGGGCACTGTATCACAAGATAAAAGAGTTTATTTATTAATTCTCCGGTTGTTTTTTATGGGGCTTCCAGCGTTTTAATAGCTCTTTATATAATAACTCTTGGGTATTTTCACCAGGATTTTTCTCTTTTTTAGAAAAGGCCACTTCAGCGCTGGACTGAATCACAGAGTAATGACAGCTTGATAAATCGATATGGTCCAATTCTGGTAGTAAATCACGATTGAGTGAACTTTGATTAGCTTGCTCGCTGCCGGATTCTACTAAAAGTATTTCTAATAATGAAATAAAATTAGCGACAGTATCTGATGAGAGCGTAGAGAGATTTTGACTATCCATTGTACGGTTAAAAGTGCGCGAAAGACCCCGTTTGAAAGCTTTAGAGATCAGCTTTTTTAAGCCTTCGGCCTCATGCTGCATTAGCCAATCCATTAACTGTAATAGCTCATAAGAGAGCACGATCTGTTCTTCATTTTGTAATAAATTTGTTTTTTTTGCCATGCGGGACCTCTACAGTTTAATGCCGGTTAAACTACTACTGCTCATCATACTTCATATCCCATGGGTTACTGTCAACCGTTTTTTGTTTCTGAGATTTTTTCAGATGTACTAACTGCTTTGCACTGTGTTCAATTGTACGTTTAGAATTTTCAACTTCTAGGTTTAATTGTGTCTGAGTTTCGACAAAAGCGCGGTTCATAGTTGCTTGTAGTCGTTCGATTTGGGCTTTTAACTTTAAGATTAATTCAACTCCAGATAAATTAATGCCTAATTGGTGTGTATAATAAATAATCTCTTCTAAACGTTGAATATCAGTTTCGGTGAACAAGCGTGTATTACCAGCGGAACGCTTGGGTTTAATTAAGCCTTCTTTTTCATAGAAGCGAATCGTTTGCTGGTGCACTGTAAACATTTTAGCGACCGCTGAAATCGAAAGATAATTTTTCTTGTTACTCATAAAAACTCAAGTAAAAAATCAAATGAAAATTTAAAATCTAAAAATTAAACATTAAATCGTATATTAACTATATCACCGTCTTGCACGATATAAATCTGGCCTTCGGTACGTATTTTACCAGTATCACGTAAATTGTTCAGTGAACCAGCTGTGAATAATTCCTGGCAATTAAAGATTTCAGCACAAATAAAACCGCGTTCTAAGTCAGAATGGATCTCGCCGGCGGCTTGGCGAATGGTGATTCCAGCTGGAATCGGCCAAGCATGAATTTCTTTGGGACCACAGGTAAAAAATGTAATTAAGCCTAGATTTTGGTACGCAGCGGAAATAATGCGATCTAAGCCAGAGCTTTCTAAGCCCATCATGCCAGCTAGTTCAGCTACTTCAGCAGGATTGTCAAGTTGTGATAGTTCGTATTCGATTTTAGCACAAACTGGGATGACCCGATCTATACCAAAATGTTTAATTAAAGTTTGGTAATATTTATTTTGTTGCCAAGCGTTACCATCTAAGTCACCCTCAGTTAAATTAGCAATTACTAGAAAATTTTTGGTGCATAGTAAGGGCAGGGTGTTAATCTGTTGGTTGGCGCGTACGAATTTAGTAATTTCAGCTAGATTACCAGTGTCGCAAAGCTTATTTAGCTTAATTAAGAACTCTTGCTCTTGTTCTAAAATTACTTTCTCTTTAGGACTACTGGCAGCTGTACGTAACAGTTTAGGTAACTTTTCTAAGCGTTTACTAATACTCTCGAGATCTTTTAATACTAATTCGGTAGCGATAATCTCATAGTCAGATAATGGGTCCACTTCAGAATCCCGAATAATATTAGCGTCGTCGAAACAGCGCAATACATATAAAATCAGATCTACTTCGCGAATATGGCCTAAGAATTGATTACCTAAACCTTCACCGGAAGCGGCACCTTTCACTAAACCTGCGATATCGACAAAGTTGATTTGGGCTGGAATAGTCTTGGTGGAATTATATAGTTTTAAAAGTTGTTCGATGCGCGGATCGGGTACATTAGTAGTAGCTAGATGCGGATCAATCGTACAAAAAGCGTAATTTTCGGCCGGCACATTAGATTTAGTTAATGCATTAAATAAAGTGGATTTACCAACGTTGGGAAGTCCCACCAAGCCAACTTTAATACTCATATGCGCCCTTATATTTATTTACAAGATTAATAGTTAATTTTTTTTGGTTTATTTATTACAGTTTGTTTAGTAAAAATATACCTCTTTTTCACAAAAACTGCTTGTGAATTTGTAACTTCTTGCAAAAAACCCATTTTCATTGTTAAAACTTAGAAGTGGTTTAATGTTCAAATTTGACACAAACTAAGGAGATGTCGATGAACAAAGGTGCGATTGAAAGAGGCGTGTACGTTATAGCGGATGTTTTATTAGTAGCTGGTGCGATTGCAGTCGGCTTATTAGCTTTCGGAATTAACGTGTTTCAGGGTGGTTTGGTGCAGCAGTATGCGCCAGTATTACTTAAACCATTACAGATTGCGATTGGCTTAGCTGGCGTAATTGGCCTATATCAGTTAGTAACTGGTTGTAAATGCTGCTGTAAGTAGTTACAGCTAAAATACTGTTTTATAATAGCGAGCGGAATTTTTTAAGTTCTCGCTCGCTATTAATTTTATCCCAACCCTACTGTTTTTCAGTCACTTCTGGTTCAATTGGCTCTTGTGAGTCGCCTGAGCTGTCAGCACCAGTGTTGTTTTGCTCTTCTGGGTTACCAGTACCAGATTTTTGTTGATACAAAATCTCAGCTACTTTATGTGAAGCCTGAATTAGTTCGTCTGTAGCGGCTTGAATCTGTTCGGCATTCTCGGCGGGCTCTTTTAGAACCGTGCGGGCTTTTTCTAAAGCGGCTTCGACTTTCTGAATTTCTTCAGCGCCTAACTTGTCTTTATTATCACGCGCAGTTTTTTCGATTTCTAAGATTAAACCATCGAGACGGTTGCGCTTTTCGATTAACTCGCGTGCTTTCTGATCTTCAGTGGCATGTTCTTGAGCTTCTTTAACCATGCGTTGAACTTCAGCTTCAGACAGTCCACCACTATTCGAGATTGTAATGCGATGCTCTTTGCCGGTGCCTTTATCTTTAGCGGTGACATGTACGATACCATTAGCGTCGATATCGAAGGTCACTTCGATTTGGGGCACACCACGTGGCGCTGCTGGAATACCATCTAGTCTAAATTGGCCCAATAATTTATTATCACGCGCAAATTCACGTTCACCTTGGAAAACACGAATATCGACTGAAGTTTGGTTATCTTCAGCGGTCGAGAAAATTTGTGAGCGTTTAGTTGGGATAGTAGTATTGCGTTCGATTAACTTAGCCACGATACTGCCTTGAGTCTCGATACCCAGCGAAAGGGGAGTGACGTCTAATAACAATACATCAGTGACA